>SHZD01000151.1 GCA_009692465.1 Myxococcales bacterium | reverse complement strand
CACTGTCTGGCCAAAACTGAGTAATCCGACACCCAAATGCCATTGGTTTCCGTTGCAAAATGGAGCGGCGAGACGCCCCGGGCGATCGCTCGCGACCCACGAAACAAGCAGTGAGCACCCAATCAGATGGAATCTGATCGGTGCTCTAGGGTGCGCAAACCTACGAAGCCGGTGGCGAATCGGCCCCAGCTTGCTCAGTCGCGGCCCCAGCTTGCTCAGTCGCGGCCCCAGCTTGCTCAGTCGCGGCCCCAGCTTGCTCAGTCGCGGTCACTGCCGGGTCGGCACTGTGGCCACCTTCAGCACTTTCCGCACTCTCAGCGATTGCATCCACTGCCAAATGAGGGTGTCCGGCGTGGCGGGCGTCGTGCTTGGCCAGTTCTTCAGCCGACAATGGCCACGCCAACGAGGCGATCACGCCGGCTGCCAGAATCAACGCAATCACCGCCAGCGATGCCCCCGGCGAAATGGAAAAATGGTGTGAAGCCAGCATCTTAATGCCGATGAAGGCCATCAGGACCACCAGCGCGTGCTTGAGGTGGTGAAATTTGCCAAGCATGCCGGCCAGCGCGAAATACAGCGACCGCAAGCCCATGATTGCAAATATGTTTGACGTAAAAACTAAGAACGGATCGGTGGTCACCGCAAACACCGCCGGAATCGAATCGACCGCGAAAAGCACATCGGTAGACTCGATCAGCAGCAACACCAGAAACAGCGGAGTCATGGCCCTTCTACCGTCGGCCAAAAACACGAAAAAATCGTTGCCGTGCAACGTCGGCGCCATCGGGTAAAACCGTTTGGCAAAGCGCACCACCGCGCTGTCGTTGGGATCAAAGTCGCCGTCGTCCTTGGCCATCGCCATTTTGATCGCACTCAGGATCAGAATGCCGCCAAACACATAGATCATCCAAGTGAACTGCTTGAGCAGCGCCGCCCCCGCCCCGATCATGGCCCCGCGCAGCACCAACGCGCCCAAGATGCCCCAAAACAACACCCGATGCTGGTACAGCCGCGGGACCCGAAAGGCGGCGATGATCAGCGCGATCACAAAGATATTGTCGATCGACAGCGAGTACTCGACCAAATAGGCGGTCACGTACAGCAGCGCCGCCGTGGGGCCGTCCAGGGGCACGTCGCCGCCGCCGAAACCGGCAACGTGATTGTCGTACAGGTAGTACACGACGCCCAAGAACGACATGGAAACGGCGACCCACAGCGCCGTCCAGCGCAGCGCCTCGCGAAAACCGATGACATGGTCTTTCTTGTTGAGCACCCCAAGGTCAAGGGCAAGAATCGCACAGATAAGGACGATAAAGCCTGACCAAATCGCTAGTTCCATCAACTGTTCCTGTGCTTGGGGCTGCTAGAGTTCGGCTCGCCGACCGCCGATGTTTGAACTGAGCTGGGGCTTGGCGAGCCAAACCAAAGACCCAGCAAAGGTAGGCCAGCCAGCGCCTTTGTCAACGAAAACGGTGCAATGGTCGAACCTGGCGATCGCGACGAGCGGCTACCCGCAGCGGGTGCAATTTTGCTACCATCGCCGCGTGGAGGTTCCCTGTGAGCAAGTTTTTCACTAACCGGTGGTCGTTTGCGGCACTGGTCGTGTGCTGTTCAACCGCGTGCGTGGGCGAAAGTGGCGGTGGCGGTGGCGGCGGCGGCGGCGGCGGCTTGACGCCTGCCGATGGCAACGCCTCGACCGTAGATGGCACGGTCGCCACGACAGATTCAGCAGCCACGCTCGATACGGAGGCAGCCGCAGCTGGCGACAGCGCAGGCGGTGGTTCGGACGGCAACTCGGCCGGAGACGTCAGTTCTGGCGGCGACACCGGCGCTGTTCTGGACGTTCCCGCCGCCGATGCAAGTGGTGGACCCGATGGCGGCAGCACCGACGCTGCCAGCGACCTAGCGGACACCAAAGTCGACAGCGGCCCCGGCGGCAATGGCAGTAAATGCACCAGCAACGCTGAATGTGCGCCCACGCTGTATTGTTCGGCTGCCACCGGCATTTGTGGAGTCGGTCTGTGTACCCCGCAGCCCAAATCGTGTCCGGCGGTCCCGGCGATCGCTGTGTGCGGCTGCGACGGCAAAACCTACACCACCGCGTGTCAGGCCGCCGTCTCTGGCGTGCAAGTCAAGCAGGTCGGTGTGTGCGAGACCAAGCCCAAGATGTGCGGCGGGATCGCCGGCCTGTCGTGTTCCAAGAGCGAGTCCTGCGATATCATTGGATGTTTCCCAGACGCGGCTGGTGCTTGCGTGCCGTGGGCAGCGACCTGCCCGTTGTTTAAGAAACCGGTCTGCGGCTGCGACGGCCAAACCTACAGCAGTGACTGCGAACGCATCAAGGCCGGGGTAGCCAAAAAAGGCGATGGCACCTGCGCCGTCGATCCCGGCGGTTGCGTCGACGGCGGGCCGAACACCTGCGCCCCCGGCGAGTACTGTCAGGTGCCCACCGGTGGCTGCAAAGGCCCCGGCACCTGCGTCAAAAAACCGGGCATGTGCGTCGCGCCCCCAACGCCCGTGTGTGGTTGTGACGGCATCACCTACGCCAACGCCTGCATGGCACTGTCCGCCGACAAAAACATCGCCAGTAACGGCGATTGCCAGACCAATCCTGGCGACAAAGCCTGCGGTGGCAAGATGGGCATCGGGTGCGCCGTCGGCGAAATCTGCGATCCCGTGGGTTGTGGCGCCGACATGGAGGGCATCTGCAAACCGATCAAAAATCCGTGCCCCAAAACCACTCCCAACGCCCAACAGTGCGGGTGCAACGGCCAAACCTACTCGAATGAATGCGAGAGGTTGCTGAACAAAGTCGCCAAAGCCAGCGACGGACCGTGCCCAATTGCGGGCGGCTGCAGTCCGGGGCTGTTTGATGCGTGCCCCGCCGGCAAGTTTTGCCAATCGCCGGTCGGTCAATGTGGTGGTAAAGGTCAATGCATTCTAATTCCAAGTGGTTGCATTAAGCTGTACCAGCCCGTGTGTGGCTGCGATGGCAAGACCTACGGCAACAGTTGCGGCGCCGCCAATGCCCAGCAATCGGTGAGCAGCGACGGCGAGTGCCCCAAAGCCGGCTGCATTCAAGACAGCGACTGCCCGTGGGGCAATGAATGCCTCAACGGCGTCTGTTCGCAGTGCGCCAAGCCGTGTCCCAAGATCATGTGCCCTCCCGGTAGTACCATGAATCCATGCACCTGCAAGTGCGAGTTCGCTCAGCCGCCACCGCCGCCCTGATGGCAGGACCTGTCGAAATCTCGGCTTGACGTTGTCGAAAATTAGCTTCTTATTCTCAGTTGTTCCCGCCAAATCAGTTTTTTCGTCTGGCGTACCGTTCGGCGGTCAGACTGGCGTTCGGGTGTGCGCGAATGCACCCACTGACCTCTTGGCACCCAGTACTCACCGCCCACCATGTTGCACTGCCCATGATCAATCATTATCTACCGATCTTGCAGGCTTGCGAGCCGTTTCTGATTGCGCACCACGGCATCCAAGCAGACCTCAATTTCGCGCCGGCCGGGCTGCCGATTCCTGCGGACAACCTCTTTCATCCTCAACACATGCGCAACGGCACCTTCTTGCGCTTGCTCGCTCAGTTGGATGCGCTGACTTTTGGGCCGTTTGGGATGAACATGCCCTCGTGGGTGTTCTATGACTGCGCAGTAATGCCAGGCGCGGTGTTTGGGTTGGCGGTCCGTGCCCATCGCCTGCCCGCTTGGGCGCGCGAGTGCCTGCACGTGCCTGCCGACTACGAGGGCTTGGTGCCCATGTCGCAGTTCATCGCCATTCCGGTGTTGTCGGGCTTTGCCAGCGGCGGGCGGACTGCGTCGACGTGGCTGATGTACACCCTAGAATCTATGAATGAAATTTCGCCCGGCATCGCCCCGCACGGCCTGTTGGATTTTACCCTGTGGTTGGGACTGCAAGTCTTTCCGATTCAAGAGTTGCAGGGCACGATCCAGTGGCGCTCTCCCAAGTTGGCGACCTTTGCCAATCTGGGGCCCCTAGAGTTGCTGACGGCGCTGACCCCGGCGCATTCACTGCGGCGCACCTTGACATTTCGCTTGCATATTCGCGATGTCCACCTCGCCAGCGTGCTAACCTCGCCGCGCAGTCACCCTGACGCTCCGCCGCCCAATGCGCTAATCGACCCTGACGACGAAATGGCCTTGCGCGCACTGCAGTTGGAAATCGAATCTGGCCGACGAGTGTGGGTCGTCGATCATCCGCGGGCGACGGGCTGCCATGTGCGGGTGCCGGTGTACCGCGAGCCTGCCGATTCCTTGCCCAATCTATACCCACCAGCCTAGATCAGGATCCCGTAGATGCCTCCGCTTGGCCCGATTTTGCCGTTTGACATCAAAGGCGCGCACTTGCTGCACGAGCTGGTGCCCTACATTGTCGCCACCCCGGCCAATCTGGCGATGCTCAATCGATCGCCATTCGGGCTGCCGACGCCGGTTGCCCACATCATCAATCCGCTGCGGTTGGAATCCGAGATCTTCTTGGATTTGTTACATAAACTCGACGGTCTGACTTTTGGCCCCGAGGGCATGCCGATGCCCAAGTGGGTGTTTTACGACTGCTCGGAATTGCCAGGGGCGATCTACGGCCTGGCCCGACCGGCGGCGACGGTATGGCCTAAAGTTGCTGAATTGTTTGCTATTCCATCGGATTACACTGGGCTAGTGCCGGTTTCCATGTACGTGGCCATCCCGATGCCACAGCCGGGGGTGTGGTTTGGCCACAACTTGTCGTCGCTGGCTCCGGTGTTTCGGCACCTGGATTTGCTGCCGGATCTAGACTTGGCGGGTCTGGGCTCGCTGACCAAGGGTTTGGCGCTCAAGTGCTTTGGGGTCAAGCAGTTCTGGGGTGCAACCCAGTGGCAGTCCAAGGCGTTGTACATTCACGCTAAATTTGGACCACTGGCGTTGCAGACGGCGTACACGCCCGCGCACTCCGAGCACGAGACGCTCACCTACGGCTTTGCGTGTACCGACCAGTCGCTCAGAGCTTCGATGGGCGATCCGACGATCACGCTGCCGCGACCGGAAGTCGACGAGTGGATTGATGGTCGCGACGTTGCCCGTTTGCAGAGCCTGCAGCGCCAAATCGAGATGGGCGAAGAATTTTGCATCCCCTGCCCGCCGCGGCCGCTGAGTCCGGGTAGCGATGGCGGCATGGCGGTGCCGATTGCGCGGACCACAGCCGCTAGCACCTAGGCAATCGGGGCACTATCGACCGTTGCGCGAACGCAAACCCGTCCTACACTATGCGCCCGCATGGACTACCGCGGGCACTCAAGGAGACGGCCATGGCCGGAAAAAATACAGTCACGTTTACCGACGGCAATTTTGCAACTGAAGTGTTGCAGAGCGACAAGCCCGTGCTGGTCGACTTTTGGGCAGCGTGGTGCGGCCCGTGCCGAATGGTCGGTCCAATTGTCGACCAGCTTGCCGATGAGTACGCCGGCAAGTTCAAGATTGGCAAAGTCGATGTCGACACCAATAAGGCGATCGCCGGCAACTATCAAATCTCAGCTATTCCAACTCTTTTGGTATTCAAGGGTGGTCAGGTAGTGGAGCAGGTGATGGGCGCCCAGCCCAAGCCACGGCTGGTTGCCTTGCTTGACCGCCATCTTTGATCGCCATCTTTGATCGCCAGGTTTGATCGCCAACTTTGATCGCAACTTTGATCGCAACTTTTGATCGCTAATTTGAATGTCGTTTAGATTGGCGCAGTTGACCGTTGAAGGCTTGGCCCCGACGGACCGCCTTGCAGTCGTCACCGCTGAATCGCTTGGGTGGCGCTGGCGGTCTGAAGTCGGCATGGCACCGCACTGCAGTTTGGGGGACCTATGGACAAGAAAGTAGGCTTTATCTTGTTGGCCGTTTTGGCTGTGGCTACAGCGTTTTTTGTGATTTCGGGCTTGACTGGCGCGCCCACGACGGCCGGCGACAAACTCGAAGGCGGCAAGGACGATCAAGCGCCGGCAGGCAACGGCGCCAGCCCGGCACCAGTGGTCAAGCGCGAACAAGCGATCGGCGATCAGCCCGCTGCCGATGCTCAGAATCTGGCGCTGCCGGGCTCTTTGCCGGCGCTAAAGGGCGTGCAGGGGGCGGCAGCAGCTGGACCTGTGGCTGGGCCGGTGACTCCCCACGGCCAAATGGAGCTGGAAGGCGACGTCAAGGAAGAGGATGCGGAAGCCGCGATCAAAGCGATGTGGCCGGCCATCAAGGACTGCTACGTCGAATTGCGCCAGCGGGCGCCGCAAGCGCGCGGTCGAATGCTGATGACGTTCAAAGTGCGGCCAGCCGAGGCCAATCAGGCGGCTACCGGCGAGATGTTCCTCAAGGAAACCCAGTTTACTGACCCCAAATACCTGACTTGTGTGCGGGCGGCCATCGACAATGCCCGATTTGGGGTGACCAAGAATCTGAACGGCTCGGTGACTGTGCCGTTGTTCTTGGCCCCGCAGGATGCGGGTGAGGCTGCGGCACAGTAAGAAGGTCTGGCGAAAGCACATTCTTGCCGTTTTGGCGGTTTCTAAGGGCCCGTGCAAGATTTACTCGAACGATCCGCGATCGATCCGCGATCGGAACGGAGCGTGCAGGCGGCTTGCACAGTCGGCTGTGCGCGACCCACCCAGCAAGCAGTGGGCCAAATTGCAAAATCGATTTGATTTTGCAAGGGCCCTAACCGCCGCGGCCCCCGAGCAGCATCCCCAAATAGCTGCCCACAAAGCACGCTAAAAGAGTCACTGACGCGTAGGCGACAAATCGCCCCCAGTCGCCGGCCAGCGTCATGCGCAACAGTTCGGCGTTAAAGGTCGAATAGGTGGTGAAGCCGCCTAGAAGGCCAGTTGTCAGGCCCATGTAGACATGCGGGGGCAGCCCCATCACCTGTTGGCGGCCGATCAGGAATCCTAGCGCCGCGCTGCCGACCAGATTGACCAAGAATGTCGCCACCGGCAGCCCAAGAGGGACCGCGCCGCCCAGCCAGACGCCGACGCCGTAGCGCGCGAGTCCGCCAATCGCACTGCCGATGGTCACCCACAACGCGATCAGCATGCCGGATGCAGGGCGAGCAAAAGAACAACTCGATCAGCCTGCACGGAGACCGGAGCGGCGAGTCGGCTGTAAAGACGCGAGCTTGGGACCCACTCAGCAAGCAAACGGGCACGGTAAATGAAGGAGTTATTCACTTACCATGCCCTAACCGTTGGGGCACAGCACGAAGAAGCAGCGCGCCGTGTCGCCGAACAGGCCGCAGGCATCGCACCAGCACGAGGTATGATCCTCGCCCTTGACGTACAAGCACTTGTCGGCGGCCTTGCCGGAGCACTTGCTGGCCGTACACTGCGGTCGAGGTTCACTGCACAGGTTGGCATTGCACCAGCAGTCTGGGGCGTGTGACGGCATTTTTTGGCAACCGCACCAGCTGGGCGGGGCGGTGTTGACGTAGGTGCAGTCATCCAACTCTTTGCACTCTTTAACATCTAGTGGATCGCAGATGAGCTGGGGGCATTTCTTCTTGTCGGCGGCACAGCCCTCGCCGCAATAGCATTTGGGTTCCTTATTGGGGCACAGGCCGGCGTCACACTTGGGCGTTTTGGTGGCTGGGCACTTGTCTCCGCAATAGCATTTGCCTAATAACGGGCATTTATTTAGGAAATCGCAGTCCTTGTCGAGGGCTTTGAAGCCATCGTTGAGCGCGCTCCCGGCGCAGGTGGCGACCGGCGGCGGGCCGGTGTCGGCGCTGGTTTGCAGGTCACTGGCGACCGGGGTGTCGGCGCTCGTGGTGGCATCGGTCGCCTTGCCAAGCGAGCCAACCGAAGGCGCGCTGCCGCTGTCCGAACACGCTTGGGCCCCAATGATTGCCAACACGATGCTAAAAGCAATGAAGAATCTGCGATTGCCCATCGGACCCAGTTCCACGGCGAGCACCAGCGCGCGGCCGCAGCGTACACGGCAGTGCGGGTGCGATTCAACACTGGCCGCAAACATGCGGCCAGAGCGAGACTTTAGCCGGCCGCAAACATGCGGCCAGAGCGAGACTTTAGCCGGCCGCAAACATGCGGCCAGAGCGAGACTTTAGCCGGCCGCCAACATGCGGCCAGAGCGACGCTCTGCTGCCAGCAAACTTGCGGCCAGAGCGTCACTTTTGGCAAGATGGCGGCCGCCGCCCACCATTGAAACGGCTGGGCCGGAGATCGCCATGCGCAACCCCTTTGCCTTTGTCCCCTCTTTCGCCCTCACTGTCGCCCTGACGGCGTGCGCGACCGATAGCGTCGCCCCAGTGATCGTCGGAACTGCCGGGGCTGCGGATACCGCTCTTGGCGACGGCGGCTTGGGCGATGGCACCTCAGCGTCGGGCGACGGTCAAGTCACGACCGGCCCACGGGCGGACGGCCACATTGCGGGCACGGACGGCGTCACTGACGGCGCATTTGGCAGCGAAACGTCTGTGCTAACAGACGGTTCCATTGCGGACGGCCCCGCGGTTGGACCCGACGGTGTTCAACCCGCGGCCGATGCACAACCGCCTGCCGACGGGGCCGGCGGCGCCGAAACCGTTGTGACTCCCGACATTGCGATGGATTCAGTTCAACCCGATGGCGCCGTTGCCAAATACCAGTTGTGCAGCCAACTTCTCACTTGCGTGTGGGTCGCCTGCGGCGGAACCCCCGACCCCAAATGCGCCGAACCGTGTTTGGGCGTAGCGAGCGCCAGCGCGACAGCCGGGGTGACCCCGTACCTAGACTGTGTCAAGAACTATTGCATCAACGGCAAGTGCGCCGGCACCCCGACCTCGCAGTGCATGAACGACTGCGTCGGCGAAAAGTGCATGTTCACCGTGATAGGCTGCGGCGCCGATGGCAAGACCGGCACCGAACCGTGCTTTACCGCCTTCGGCTGCCTAGAGGCCTGCAAAGAAAAGGGCGCCGAGTGCTCCTATGCGTGTTATTCCAAACTGACCAAGGCCGCCCAAAACCAACTTGACGCCTTATTCAACTGCGCCAACGCCTCTGGCGGTAAGGATCCGTTCGCGGCTTGCCCCAGCCAATCGCTCACTTGCGTGGCCGGTGGCAAAACCGGCAGCGGTGGCTGTCCCAACTTGTGGGTGTGCATGGACTCGTGCAACGGCCTGCCAGAGGACACCAAAGTCGGCTGTTTGGGCAATTGTTGGGGCGCAGCGTCCACTAGCGCGCAAAAACAATGGATCGACATTAGCAAATGCTTGGCTGCGCCCGCCGCTCCATGCGGGCAAACACTGGCGACCTGCGCCGGACCCAAAGGCACCAAGACCTGCCTAGACGCAATTGGTTGTTGGGATACCTGTGACAAGGCGCAAAAAAAGGCCGATTGTCACTTAGCCTGCCTATCAGCATCGTCGCCGGCCGAAGCGACCAAAGCCGCCAACTTGTTGGTGTGCATGGGCGGTCAGTGCAAGGCCTGCAATGGCAACAAGACCTGCGAGGCTGATTGCGTCAAAGCCAAATGCAAGACCGAGTTTGAAGGCTGCCTGAAATAGGCGCAAGTCCGCGCGCGATTGCGACAAATGCCAATTTTCGGTTGTACACCGTCGCACCGCCAGCTATACTTTGCGGCACGCACGCAGGCGGCCGGTCGGATCCCCAGCACTCCCCTTATTTTCAACAAGTTATCCGCTAAGGCGGGATCGTCGGCGCTGCTGCGGTCCAACTGTCGACGAGGTTCTCATGTTTCATAAATGGCTGACCCAAAACGATCGCCTAGTTTGTGCCGTGGTGGCTGGTTTGGCAGTTGCCGGCTGCGTGGGCGGTGGCGGCGGCGGCGCGGGCGGCGGCGGCACGACTGGCCCGACGGTCGTGAGCGCGGGTGCCGCAGGCGACAAGTGCAAGCCCGACTCGTCCAGTGGCGGCTGTAGCGGCCAAAAGCCGATGGTGTGCGCCAAAGACAGCGACTCGGCCAATACCGACGGCGGCAAATGGGCACCGGTCGGGGCCGAGTGCACCGGCGACGAAAAATGTACGACTGCCTACGACTTGACGGCCAAAGTGACCAAGGCGGAGTGCAAAGCGCCTCCGCCGGTCAACACTGGCACCGACACCAGCACTGCCAGCGACACCAGCACCGCCGGCGACACCCCAACAAGTAGCGATGCCACAACCGGTAGCGATACCACCACCGGCAGCGACGGCGTCACCAGCGGCGATGCTGGGGGCTTGGATCCGGTAGCGCTCGTCAAGTGCGTGACATCGAAGTGCCCGACCCAAGTCGGCGCCTGCAAGTCCGATTCTAAGTGTGGCGCCGTTTTCGTATGTGCCGAAAAGTGTAAGGATGAGACTTGCTTCGAAAAGTGCGGCAATATCGACTCCCAAACCAGCCCTGGCAAAGAACTGTTCATGTGCATGATGGCGCAAAAGTGCATCCCCGACGTGGTGATGCCGGTGTGCGGCAACGGCCAGTGCGAAAGTGGCGAGACGGCCAGTTCGTGCAGCAAAGACTGCAAGACTACCACCCCCGTGTGCGGCAACGGCAAGTGCGATTCTGGCGAGACTGCCACCACCTGTGCCAAGGATTGCGCGGCACCACCCGTTGGCTGTGGCGACGGCAAATGCGCATCAGGCGAGACGTGCCCCATGGACTGCAACGCCGAAACTGCCCCAACGATCGCTTGTGGTTGGACGAACTGCAAGAGTCAAATGGCGGCGTGCGCGGCCAAAAAACCCTGCATTGACTACTTCAACTGCATGGCCTCGTGCAAATGCGACGCTGGGTGCCAAGAAGAGTGCGGATCGCTGGCATCGCAGGCAGCGACTGAAGTCAGCGCAGCGACCTCGTGCGTGTTTTCGTCGGAGTGCCCAGTCCCGTGCGCCGGCACCGGCCCCAAGTGCGGCAATGGCACCTGCGAGAGCGGCGAAACCACAACCAATTGCCCGTCTGACTGCAAGACCGCTAGCAAGTGCGGCAATGGTGTCTGCGACAGCGGCGAAACAATGACCAATTGCCCAGCTGACTGCAAGACTGCGCCCAAGTGTGGCAATGGAACCTGCGAAAGTGGTGAAACTGCCTCCAGCTGCCCGGCGGATTGCAAGGCCGGCACCGGTCACGTCTGCGACACCATGTGCGGCAAGGGCGCGAACGGTTGCTATTGCGATGCCGTTTGCCTGCAGCAAGGCGATTGCTGCTCCGCCGACGGCACTGGCAAGGCGCCCTCGTGCGCTGGTTCGACCTGCACGGAATGCAATAAGGCTCCGTAGCCGCGACCACAACAGACTAAATCTACAGTGTTTGCCTGAGCCTTAGAGCCCGTACCAAATCAATTCGATTTGGCACCCGGGCCCATGGCTTGCTTGGTGGGTCGCTGACTCGCGGCATAGCAAGCCGCCGGCCTCTACGTTCCACTCGCGGATCGATCGCGTTATGCTTGCACGTGCGCTACGTGTTGGCGGGGCTGATGCGCACCGAACTGGCGACTTGGACGGCGAACCACCGGGCGCCGGGTTTCCAACGGGCACGTCTAGTCGGCAACGACCCGCGTTCCCGCTTGTCCGGCCAAAACACGGCCGACCTGCGTCACTGCGCCAATGGCCGCCGGCCGCCCAGTTGTGCGGGCAAAATCAACCGCCGCCTGCACTTTGGGCCCCATCGAGCCGGCCGGAAACTGGCCCTGCTCCAAGAACAGCCGCGCCTGCGCCACCGTCATCTGGTCAATGCGGCGCTGGGTCGGCTTGCCAAAATCAACGCTGACGTGATCTACGGCCGTCAACACGACCATCATTTGAGCGCCCAGCAGCTGGCCCAGCAGCGCCGAGGTCAAGTCCTTGTCGATCACCGCTTCAACGCCGGACATGCGGCCATTGGAGTCACGAATGACCGGCACGCCGCCGCCGCCGCCCGCAATCACAATGTCCATCCGCGACATCGCGGCATCGATTGCGCCGATGTTGACGACCCCAATCGGTTTTGGACTAGCGACAACTTTGCGCCAACCGCGACCGGAGTCTTCGGTCATTTGCCATTTATTATGTTTGGCTAAATCGCGCGCCCGCAGCGCCGTGAAAAACGGCCCCACCGGCTTGGTCGGGGTCTTGAATCCGGGATCATCGCCGGCTACCTCGACCAACGTCAGAACCGTGGCGACCCGCAATGCGTGCGACTGGTTGTACAGCGCGAGTTCAAGCTGGTAGCCCATGGTGCCCTGTGTCGAGGCCACGCAGGCGTCCAGCGACGTCATCGGCACCTTGGTCGACGCCTCCTCTGACCGGATCAGTTCTTGGCCCACCTGCGGCCCGTTGCCGTGTACCAGCATCACGCGGTAGCCGCGTTTGCACAGCCCGTGCAGGACTTTGGCGACTTCTACTGCGCGCTTGTACTGTTGGCCCAGCGATCCGTCGTCTTCAGGGCGCATCATGGCGTTGCCGCCGATGGCGAGAACGACAAGCGGGCGCCCGGAGCCGAACTGGCGAACACTACTGGGGTTGAGCAACGGATTCGCCACGTCAGCCCCGCGGTCCTGCAATCAAGAGACTGTGCCAGAGTCCGTCGGTCGCTCTCGCCCATGGGCCCGAGCCAGAATTACTCGATCGATCCGCGCAAGAAACCCAGCGTCGAGTTGGCTTGCAAAGCCGCGAGTTATACATGGTCACCCAAATTCGAGATCAACCTCTGACCGGAGCCGCGAGTCGGCTGCGCAGCAGACGCGAGCTTGGCGACCCACTGAGCAAGCACGAGATCGGCGGTCCGGCATTTGATGCCGGACTTCGGCGATCGAGTATAGCGACCTGCCCAGCAGGCCAATGCGCACAGTAAAACTCACCGGCTATCAGAACTTGTGCGGCAACTCGCCCACCGGTCGCGACATGCTGGGCTCTGGCAAGTAGATGCCCGATGGCCGCTGTTGGGCCGCCGCGTGCACAGGTGCTTGAATTTGCTGCGATTCACGCAAACCAGTCGACTGCAACGACGGTGGTTGAGCGGCTCGAGCGATCGGCGCGGTCGTGCCTGGGCGTGCGGTGGGCATGGCGGCGGGTTTGGAGGTCATCTGGCAATTACCATCGAAAAACACGCCCTTGCCAATGTGCAGCGCCGGCGAACTGATGTTGCCACGCAAGGCCGCCGGCGCGATCAACTCCACGGTGTCAGACGCCGTGATGTTGCCAGTGACATTGCCCTGAACAACCACCGAGCCACAGCGAATTTCGGCTTGCACTTCAGCGCCTTCGCCAATAACAAGCGTGCCTTCGGAGTAAATTTCGCCCGTAAACTTGCCGTCAATGTGGACAGTGCCTTCAAACGTCAATTTGCCGTCGAAGCTGCTGCCTTTGCCAAGCAGGGCGTTGGGATTAGAATTCATCGGTTACCTCTGAAGTGGCAGCGCGCTGCTGGATCTGGAGTCTAGGAGCGTGTCGGAGTATTCCGACTCGCTCCTAGCGCCGTCTGGCTAGACGGCGGCAACTATCCGAAACTGCACGGATTCACTCCGGGCAGTTCTCGGACAGTTGAGAATAGTTGAGAATAGTTGACTGGCGAGGAGCCTGTCGGATCGTAATAGATTCATTGTGTATAACCTGATAGACATTTCATAACCGATTGATTTCCGACAGGCTCCTAGTGCTCTGGCATCTAGTCTTCTGGGGGACGTTGCGTGGGTCCTTTTCAGGCACGCCTGCGCCAAACCTAGGACCGTGTAGGTGGTTTCGGCGGCCAAACCGTGTCCGTGTGTGCGTTTTTTCGAGTATGTCTTTACCAAGGGTTAGAAAACCAACTCAACGATTCAGGCGCCGGTCAAACAGGCAGGCGCGCAACTGCGCAACCGCCCTATGGTCGCACGAATGGCGGTTTGTGACCAGACCCATTTGGTCGCGATTCCCCGCTTTCGGCGCAGCTCTGCGTCGGCGCTCCAGTCCCCAGCTCCGTGCTTGGCTGGTGCTCAACGGCCGCGAAGGCCGTTTCCGTGGCGCGGGAAATCAGTTCGCAGGACTGATTTCTTGATCCGCGCCCATTGGGCTTCACTTCTCCTTGTCGAGCGACAGCGAGCGACAGCGAGCGACAAAGCACTGGCATCCGAAATCGGGG
>SHZD01000150.1 GCA_009692465.1 Myxococcales bacterium | reverse complement strand
GATCGGTGTGCAGCACGCCGCGCTGTTGTATCTCGCGCACTTTGGCCTGCACCGCCGTGTCTGGCAGCTCGCCGCCCGCCGACTGCAAACGCGGCAGCAGCGTCTTGAGGTCGAGCTTGGCCTCGAGCGAAAATTGCCCGTCGCTGGCCTGCGCTACCTGACCCAAGATGGGGCGACCAGCCGCTTGGCCCACAATTTCGCGGGTTATCTCGGGTTGTGGCTGAACCTAACGGCGCCGCCGCAAAGGCCGGTCGCCGAACCGCCGGTAGAGGCCAAGCCCGAGCCGCCGCCGCCGGTGGTGATTGCGGCGGCCCCGACCCCGACCGTGCCGCCGCCGGAGCCCGATGGCGATGAGGACGGCATTGCCGACAAGCTGGATAAGTGCCCCACGCAAAAAGAGACGTTTAACGGCATCGACGACGGCGACGGCTGCCCGGACGGCATAGCGACGGTGGTGGTGGAGAAGCAGAATATCCAGATTCTGCAAAAAGTCTTCTTCGCGCTCGGCACCGCGGACATTCAGAGCCAGAGCCACACGCTGCTGGACACGGTGGCGGCGGCGTTGACGCAACATGTGCGACTGACCAAAGTGGCGATTGAAGGCCACACCGACGACATGGGCTTAGCCGCCGACAACCAGGCGTTGTCGCAGCGGCGCGCCGAGGCGGTCGCAGCGTATCTGGTGGTCAAGGGCGTGGCGGCGGCGCGGCTGGTGGCCGAGGGGCATGGGTCGACGCAGCCGCTGGGTACCAGCCTGGCCGAGTTGAGCAAAAACGAGGCCAAAAACCGCAAGAAGATTGAGGCATGCCGCGAGCAGAACCGGCGGGTGCAGTTTCGGGTGGTGGAGATGGAGGGCAAGGCGCTCTAGGGAACTGAAATAGAAGACGCTGATCGCTCTCACATTGCGCTGGAGCCGCGAGTCGGCCTCTGAGGCCGCGAGTTGGCGACCCAGCCAGCCAGCAATGGGCGCATGTAGAAAATCGAGTCGATTTTTTTCGAGCGGATAGATGCTATGCACCGCCCGCCAGCAAGTGATGGCGGCGATCCCGCCTGGCGCGATCGCCACACAGATCCTGCGGCACGTCGGCCTGCCGACGCTGGTCGAGACGAAAGCCGAGCCGTGTGACATCTGGCGGGTGCGCGGGTCGCCCGGTGAGTTCCTGCCAGACGACTTTGGCGACGAAGCACTGCGGGATGACGCGGAGCTGATCGACAAAGTCTACGAACAAGAGGATATGCGATCGTTTTTTGACGATGAGCCTCTGCTGGCACAAGCGGCCTAGGCGCGCACGATCAAGCGACGGGTGGCAAGCGTGGGGTCGATGCAACGAGGCATCGGCGCCGCGCGGGCTATCCACGCCTTGTACCTGGATTAGTTTACGAATGCGCCAGGGTATTGCGGGTCAGCCGCGGTTGGCGGGCGACGCAGGTTGACCATTGTCGCTGATTTGGATGGTACGCGATCGCTGGAGAAGCTTGCGCTGGCCGATTTCGGTCGGCGATCGCGCCGGCTACCGCGTCCATTCGGGCGGTAGGCCATTTGCATGCGCTATTCCCTATTCCCATTCATGGTTTCATTGTCTTGAGCACGCTCATGCTGGCCTCCAACGGCTGTTTTTGCCCGCCTTGTGCGTACTGCCCGTGCGGGCCTTGGCGAGCGGCGGCGTTGGTAAGCGGCAAATGCACGCCGTCAACGATTTGGCGCCGGCCCGTGTCACGCCTTGGTTTTGACGGCAACCGCACGCGACGGCTACAATTCCGCCTCCGGCACATGCGGCCTTGACGTGGTGCGCGCCGCCAGGACCATTCGCTGCTAGGGCAGCTTCGAGGTTGTAATGCGATTTGATAATAATATCAACTGGCCATCTTGTAAGTCGTTCGCCGTTGCTGTCCTGTCGCTGGGGATCGGCGCCGTCGGATGCGGCGAGGTTAGGCTCGACGCCAGCGTGGCACCCGCGGACGTCGGCAGCGACGTGGGGCAGGACACCGCCCTCGGCCTCAGCGACAGCGCGGCACCCGCCGACGCCGGCAGCAACGTGGGACAGGACACCGCCGGCGGCCCCAGCGACAGCGCGGTCGACGTCGCCAGTGGCTGCAGCAAAGATCTCGAGTGTGACAACATAAAGGGCAAGACCCCATGCAACCTGCCCAGTTGCGACGTGTCCACCGGCAAATGCGTGCTCAAGCCGCGCGAGGTCGGCGAAGCCTGCAACAACCCGCTCGACGAAGCCGGCGAGTGCGAAAAAGCCAGCTGCGACAAAGACGGCGCCTGTGTCAAAGCGGCCAAGGCCGAGGGTGGCAAGTGCGGCGCCAACGTGTGTGGCAAGAAGTGCGCCAGCGGCAAGTGCGTTTCTACCTCTGAAAAGGACTACGACGACGGGCTGGCGTGCACCAAGGACTATTGCGACCAAGGCAACGAGATCAAGCATGACCCGCTGACCGGCGTGGAATTTCCGTGCAGCGACAACGACAAGTGCACCGAAGACGCCATCTGCGTTGGCGGCCAATGCAAAGGGCAACCGATCACCTGCACCGACGGCGTATTGTGCACGGTCGACTCCTGCGACAAAGTCAAGGGCTGTGTGTTTCTGCCGGACAACAAGAAGTGCACCGGCACTGAACCGTGCCTGAACATCGCCTGCGACCTCACCGCGGATTGCACGGCCACCACGCCGAAACTCGGGGCCTGCAACGACGGCAACGCCTGCACGACGAACGACTTGTGCGACAAGGGCCTATGCAAAGGCAAACCTGATCTCGCCAAGTGCGGCTGCTCCAGCGACGCCGACTGCGCCAAGAACAACACGCTGTGCGGCGGCAAGTTCAAGTGCGTCGTCTCGACCAAAGTGTGCGAGCTAGATGCAGTGACGGTCGTGAGTTGCCCGCCCGTGAACGACGGTTGCTCCACCAACGCGTGTGACGCCGCGACTGGCACCTGCGTCGCCAAAGACGCCAACGACGGCAAAGAGTGCGACGACAACAACCTGTGCACCAGCGACACCAAGTGCGCCGGCGGCAGCTGCAAAGGCGGACCGACTTCTTGTGACGATAAAAACCCATGTACCGCAGATAGTTGTACGCCAGGTGCCGGCTGCAACCATGAGGCGATGGCCGCGCCCTGCGACGACAGCAACAAATGCACCACCGACGACGTGTGCACCTTGGCCGGTATTTGCGCCGGTGCCAAGAAGGCCTGCGACGACAACTTGGCGTGCACTTACGACGGCTGCGAAAGCACCAGCGGCAACTGCAGCAACGCCCCGCAAGACAAGCTTTGCGACGACAAGAACCCGTGCACCGCCGACAAGTGCGCGCCCGTTGGCGGTTGCCAGAACAAGGCCAACGACGCCAGCCCCTGCGACGACGGCAGTACATGCACCACCGACAGTTGCGTATCGGGCGCGTGCAAGTCGGTCAACACCTGTCAGTGCACCGGCGCTGGCGATTGCGACGACAAGAATGCGTGCACCGCCGACGCCTGCAACGCTGGCAAATGCGCCTACACCAATGCCCCTAGCACGCAGAGCTGCGACAGTAGCAACAAGTGCATGGAAGTCAAAAGCGGTTTGTGCGGCAACGGTGTGTGTACCGGCGGTAAGCCCAAGACCTGCGCCGCCGACATGTGCACCAGCGCCACTTGCAACCCGACGACGGGCCAGTGCGGAACGGTGCCCAAGGCCGACGGCACCCTTTGCGACGCCGACAACAATGGCTGCACCACCAAAGACACATGCAAATCGGGCCAGTGCAGCTGGGGCGTGCAGGCCACCTGCATCTTGACCGACTGTGACGATGTGACCTGCATCTCGACCAGCCCAACTACCTTTGAGTGCAAGTCCGCGCCTTTCGCCAAGGGCAAAGCCTGCGACGACAGCCTGTTTTGCACCGTGGCCGACGCTTGCGACGGCGCCGGCAAGTGCGGGGGCAAGACGATGGTGTGCGAACAGGCCGGCAATCCGACCGGCCTGGGCAGCAACCCGTGCGCGACGCAAGTCTGCAACGAGACGATTAAGGCGTGTGAGGTCAAAGGGTTGCCTCCATCCACGGCCTGCGACGATGGCAAGTTCTGCACCGTGGGCGACAAGTGCGACGTCAAAGGGCAGTGTATCGGCGGTCAGCCGCCCAAATGTGCGGGAGGCACTGGATGCCAGGTTGGTTTTTGTGATGAGGCGGCCGACAAGTGCGGCCTGACCCTTAAGCCGAACTGTTGCGCCACCAGCGCCGATTGCAATGACGGCTACTCGTGCACCACGGACAGTTGCTCTGCTCCTCCCAGCGGCATGTGCAATTTCGTCCCGATGCTGAAATGTTGCGACCAACTCGCCTATTTTAACGACTTTGATGACGGCACACCCAAAGGCCTGATGTTCAACAACAGCGCCGGTCCGAGCCAAGGTTGGCAATTGGTGCCGCTGCCCGGGCCTTGCCCGCCCAACGGGCCCGGTTGCGACAAAGGCGCCCAGTCGGGCAAGACTGTCCTCTACTTTGGCGACGCCACTACATGGAGTTTCAACTTTGGCCCAGAGCCGTCCAGTGGCACGGTGCGCCTGCCGGTGAAAACGGTACCGTTTCAAAAAGGCTGGGCGGCGCTCAAGTTTAGTCTGTATATGGGCACCGAGGCGGGCAATGGCTACGACCAACTCAAGGTCTATTTGCAGCCGCTGCCCGCCACGTCGACCGAACCCATGCCGGAGCCGCTGCCGCCCATCTGGACCAAGCCCCAGGATCTGACTATTAACGAATGGCACTACATTCCCATCGCCAACCTGGCGGAGTCGTTGTACAAGATGGCCGCCGGCACCAAGTACCAAGTGGTGATTGAATTCAATACGGTGGACGGCAAGGTCAACAACGGGTTGGGCGTGCTGATTCCGTCGCTGGTCTACCAGACGGAATTCTGCCAGTAGCCGCCGTGGCCGTCACTGCTGACGACTTTCGCTGGGAACTGGGCGCCCTTTTGTCCGGCGGTCGCGCCGTGCGCGCGGCGTCTCAGGCGCTTGCCGGCAAGACGGTGGCGCTGCTGCTTTCCGGCGGCATCGCCGGCTACCGCGGGCCCGGTTTGTGCCGGGTGCTGCGGGCAGCCGGGGCGCGCGTGTTCGTCTTTGCCACGCCTACCGCCCTGCAGTTCGTCACCGCAGATGCGCTCGAAGGCAGGACCGGATCCCGTTTGCTCCGTCTACGCCTTTACGGTGCAGCCCGTCGATTGGCCAGGTTCGCGTGCCGCGTACACCAACCCGCCGTGCATGGCGGCGCAACATCGAGCGCGGCGCCGACGATTGCGTCGTAGTACGAATAAACGATCAGCCCCTGCTTCGGGATAATCCAAGGTACCTGATCCGCGTATTTGTGCGGCAACGGTTGCGCTAGCACCGGTTTGCCGCTAGCCGGCAGCACAGCAATGGCCCCAAGCGGTGGGTTGTACATCGTCGTACTGTTGCCTCCGGCATCAATATCTGGCGCAAACTTCGGTGAGTTTCCGGCCGCATCGAGCGAAGCCGACCAAATCGTACCTGAGCTGCCAAACGCTGACATCGCCCCATTGCCGAATATGAGTTCCCCGCTTGGCGCAACGGTTGGACACATGGGGTCGGAAATTACGATCGCGCCGGTGACTGTCGTTTCCGTAGTGAGCGTTTTTGAGTTGCAAAATAAAACATCCTTGCCGAGTACCACGACTTGCCCGGCCATGTTGACGAACGGAGCGCAGTGGGAAATGCCACCCGACGACATAGCGGCTGAAAATGTCAATGATGACGTATAGCTGAAAATAGGAATACTTTACAGGGCCTTTGAGCTTAGTGATGTCCCACGACCAAACTTGGTTTGGCGCCGTCGCAATCAGCTCGGGTTTCTTGTAAGCCGGATGTCGCAATTGATCTCTACGTTCACGGACTTGCGAGTTCGCATCAAGTATACGATAGACAGTGCGCCCGGAGCACAGGTATTCGCCGCGGTCCAGGAGCGTTGCGACAATTTCGCCTGGGGCTTTGTCCTGAAATTCTGAACTGTTAAGCGTACTCAGCACTTTTTAGCGTTCCAGAGTCGACAGGACACGTGGTGAAAACTTAGGTAACTGGGGTCCCAACTGCACGGCGGTTGGGCTTTGGCGCCGATACCCCGCCGACCGCGGTAGGTTAAATGCCGAGTACGCCGTAGAAATGGTCAAATCGTCTTCGCTGGTTTCGCAGGTCGCCAGGCTCGCGGCGCCGCCACCCCCACCTCAACCACCGCGAACCGCACCGGCAATGGGCGCACCACCAGCGCACGGTTGCCCGCCGCCGCCTCGGTCGCCACCACAAACGGCAACTGGATGAGCGCCGCCTGCCGCCCGCTGCCGGCGCCAGCTGCTGCGCGACAACCTTGGCCGCGCCGACCACCGCGTTGGCCCGCGCTGTCGCCGTGCGCGGCGAGAAACGCCGGCGGCTACAGCATCCTCATTGCTTGCCGTCGCGCAGCATCTGCACCTGCCCGACCGCAATGCCGGCGTAGTGCAGCCAGCGATAGACTTGGCGCCGGTGGCGGCCGACCATTTTGGCCACGGCATCGATATTGCCGTGGTTCTGGTGCAGCCAGTGCTGCAGCTGTTCCGCCGATGGTCGCTGGCCTTGCCTACCGCCAGTCCGCCCGCGGCGGCGCTACCGGCAGCGGTTGGCGATCGCTCGCCGAGTCTGAGGTGAAGCAGGCCAACTGCCGCTGGACCCGCCAACGACGGTAATTTTACCAAGGCCGCGTATGCGTGTTCGGTCAAGGGCGTGGTGTCGTCGGCGTACTTGACGTGGTTTCAGGCGCAGGCGGCATGCACGGCGGCGGGCAAGCGCCTCATCACCAACGACGAGTGGCAGGCGGCGGTCGAGCGGACGGTCGACCCAGGTGTCAACGACGGTTCGACCGCTGCGGCGAACACCAAGTCGGCTGCAACGCGAATGACAGGTCTGTGCAAAGGCACTTGCAGTTCAACTTGGGGCGTCGACGACGGCATTGGCAACCTCAACGAGTGGATGGACCTATGGCTCCAGGCGGGCGAGACCGGCAACTTCAGCTCCGCGACACCTTGGCCAGCGGGCGACCGCAAGGACATCACCTACAACGTCAACGGCAAGCTCTACAACAACGGCGTCTCGATGGTGGTTGGAGGTCCGGCTGCTGCGCTCCGCGGCCGTAACCACGGTGCTGGCGCCGGGGCCGGCGTCTTTTCCTTTGATTTGACTTCGGGACCGGCTCACTGGAGCGAAGGTAATGGCTTCCGCTGCGCTGCCCGCCCAGCAACCGCGGCGGCGGCACCAGCGAAGGGCCCCGGGATTTGCGGCGTCACTGATGCAGTCACTGGCGCCGTGGGCAGCTACAAGGCTGCCAAACTGCTGTGCGAAAAAGCAATTGGCTTTGGCGCCGCGGCGAACGTATGCACAGCTGGCGAACTGGCCATCATCGCGCAGAGCCTCGACGTCATGCCGGATAGCGTCAAGGGCGCCAGGTACATCGGCTTTACCGACTTTTATTGGAAATACGACGGCAAGGACATCCACTCCGGCGACTGCACCGGCTTTACCGTCGGCGACGACAAGACCTTCTCGCCCTGCATGGCCAATAGCACCACCAAAGAACCCGCGTTCGTCTATTGCAGCGAAATGCGTAAGTTTGCCTGCTGCAACTACGATCGCCGCTGGCACAAGTGACGGCGCCGATGTGGCAAGCGACATCGCCACCGACATCGCCGCGCTGCCCGAATGCGCCACTCCAGACGACTGCCTTGGCGCCGCCGCCCCTGCCACACCGCGCAGTGCGTCGACGGCAAATGCCAAACCGCCGCCGCCTCGGCCTGCAGCAGTGGCGCGACGTGGTCGGCGTAGTCAAAGCCAGGCGCCACGGGTTCGACGCAGCCGAGCTGCGCCGGGCTACTGCTGTGTTCGGGGTGGCAGATTTGGCTGAGCGGGCCTTGGTCGAAGGTGGCGCGGTCACTGGCCCGCTGTTCTGACGGCAGAACCCGCGGTAGCTGCGTCAGCTGCGACGCCATCGCATGCCTGGCGATGCCCGGTCCGTCACCTCTGCGGACACCACAACGCCAGCCCCAACGCCACACCCACCCGCCGCAGTTGCGCCTCGTCTACCACGCCGAACTGCTCCGCCATTCGCTCCTTGGCTACCGTCTGAACTTGGTCCATGTTGCCGACAAACGCTACGGCCAGCCCTTGCTTCGGGCCTACGGCCACTTTCGTCGGCAGGCCACGGATCCGCGACGTCACCAGCTCGACCCGCGCTTGCGTCAGGTAGGGTACGCCTGCCGACCGGGTCAACACGACCTGCGGTCGCCGACAACGCGCCGTCTACAGCCATTCAGGTTCGTAAATGACCACAGGTCATCGCGATCCTGTAGAGTCATCCGCATAATTCGCCACTGCACCCTACCAGACCCGCCGAACCGCAAACAAATCCAGCAACTCGTTATTGGACACAATCGTTACGTCCAAGCGCAACGCCTGCGCGGCGAGCATCCGGTCAAACGGATCGCGATGCAATCCGACCAGACTGCCCGCGCGCTGGCCGTCTTCCACCGCAATCGCGAGTTCTACGAAACCCTGACTTCGCAAACAGCCGCGAATGTCCGCCGCAATGCGGCCGGCGCCGGCCAGTTTGCCGAGCCGAAACTTGGTGGCGATCTCCCACGCACTGGCTGCGCTGACCAAAACCTCGTTGCGTTCGTCGCCGATGGCAGCCTTAGCCGCAGTCGACAGGTTGCCGTCGCCAAGCAGCCACCACAGAAGCGCGTGGGTGTCGAGCAAGATCCTCATGCATTACTCCCACGCCGCGATTTCTTCGTCCGGCAGGGGCTCAAAAAAGCGTCGTCCACCTAGGCTTGGCCGGCCATGGCGCCAAACACCCGTTTGGGCGTGGGCAATGCAATCGCGACGAGTCGCACCACCGGTTGGCGACCGCGGGCGATGACGATCTCTTCGCCCGCACACGCTTCGACGATGAGTTGCGACAAGTGGGTTTTGGCTGCATGGACCGATACTTGCTTCATTTCCATCTCCTTGACTAGCGATGTTAGCTAACCTGCACTGCGACGTCAAGGAATTCCGAGCAAATTCATGGCCTAGAACACCAATCAGGATGGTAGTATTCGATTGCTGACTTGAGTCAGCTGAGCCTGCTAGTACCTCGTTACAGGGATTTCGATCAGTTGGTGGCGCGGTCAGTCGCCACTTCTGGTGTTGGCCATGCGGGCAACGTTACTGATGTCGGCGCGGCGGGCGGCGCCACCGGGGGCGCTTCAACCACCGGCGCAGGCTCGGCTGGCAGCTTGACGGCGGGCGGCGAGGCGAGGCGCCGCTTGGCCTCAGCAAGGTAGCCGCGGCTGCGGGCAACCAATTCAGAGTCTTGCCGCCTGAGCGCCAAGAACGCTTGGTAGCGCGCAATCGCCTGCTCGAGTTCGTCGGCCAAATCCAGCGCCCGCGCGCTGCCGTACAAGAACCCACCGCCGCTCGGATCGAGCCGCCACCCTTGCCAGTACAGCGCGGCGGCGCGGCGGTAGTCGCCAGCTTGGTGGGCCGCCTTGGCTTCGGCGGCGAAGGGGCGCAGCGCGGTTTCGCCATCGCCGCAAAACTCGGCGGGACAAGGCCCTGGGGACGCTAGAAATGGTCGAATTCGGTCGGCGTTGCCGGTGGCCCCCGGGTCGACTCGGGCGGCAGGCCATTTGAAAGCGGTATCCCCTCTGGTCTGGCGGTTGGGCACGCGTCGTCTACAACCTGCTGGTAGCTCGTTACCGGGATATCGACCAGTTGACCTGGCAGAGTGACCCGCTACAGAAGTGGCGGGCTCATGATAAAGGCGCCCGCCTTCGCGGGCTTAGAGCACATGGCGCCGTCGAAACCCAACCGGTCAAAACCGCCGTAGCGAGGTGCCAGTCCGATAAATCCCAAATTCGCGCTGGGTTACTAGCGCGAATCGGGAGCGAACACGCGTGGCCAAGGGTGCGGCCGGCCGCAGGGGTAAAAGGCAGCGGCGCCCTCCTTCTTTCCGCGAAACTGGCCAGCAGCACAACTGGCGCGGGCCGTGGACCCAACGCGAACTTTGCAGCTGTGCTGCTAGCCCGCCAGATTCGACCCGCCAGCGCGCAACAGCCCGGGTTCGGGCGCCCACTTGCGCAGCAGCGCCTCGCGCCGCCGCGGCTGCACGTTGGCCCGGCTGACATCGCCACCGTAATGCCGCACCACCCGCTGGTCCATCACCGCAAACCACAGCGGCGGCACCAGCGCCAGCATCAGCATGCCCGCATAGCCAGTCGGCAGCTGCGGCGACTGGTCAAAGTGGCGCAGCGTCTGAAAGCGCCGGGCCGGCCACGCGTGGTGGTCCGAATGCCGCTCGAGGTTGTACAGCAGCACGTTGGACGCCACCTGGTTCGAGTTCCAGCTGTGCTCCGGCTGGCACACCGCATAGCGCCCGTCTGCGCGACGTGGCCGCAGCAACCCGTAATGCTCGATGTAGTTGACCACCTCGAGCAGCGCAAAACCGACCACCGCCTGCGCCGCCAGCAGCCCAAGCGCGGGCAGGCCGAAGGCGAGCACCAGCCCGCCCCACAACACAGGCGTCAGGATCCAGGCGTTGAGCACTTGGTTGTGGCGTGTCCACGGCCCGCTGTTGTGGCGGAGCAAGCGCTCGGCTTCGAGCTGCCACGCCGAGCGAAGCGAGCCCACCACTGTGCGCGGCAAGAATTGCCAAAACGACTCGCCGAGCCGCGCGCTGGCCGGGTCTTCTGGCGTGGCGACCCGGTAGTGGTGGCCGCGATTGTGCTCGACGAAAAAGTGGCCGTAGGCCGTTTGCGCCAGCGCAACCCGGGCCATCCAGCGCTCAAACGGCGCCTTCTTGTGGCCGAGTTCGTGGCCAGTGTTGATGGCAACCCCGCCCACCGTGCCCACGGTCAGCACCAGCCCGACCCAGTCGAGCCACGGCAGGTCGGTCGTTGCGGCAGCCCGACACGCCATGGCGAGACCGCACCACTGTAGCGGCACAAAGGCCAAGGTGCACCAGCGGAAGTAGCGGTCGGCATCGAGCTGCGGCTGCACAGCGTCGGGCGGGTTGCTGGCGTCGGCGCCGAGCAGCGTGTCGAGCGCCGGCACGATGATGGCAATCCACATCGGCCCGAGCCACCACGCCGCGCGCAGGCCATGGCCCTCGGCGAGCCACACCGCCGCGACCGGGAACATCGGCACCAGCAGGCCACTCGCCCACAGATAGCGCTTGGTGTCGCGCCACCGCAACGTCTCGCCCTGGTCTTGGTACGTATAGGTTTTCATGGTTGCCACCCCTTAGCCATGCAAGTCACCTGCAAGTCGCGCGCGGCTTGGGTCGCGTCCTGCAGTGTCACCACCAAGGTACCCTGACCGTCGAGGGTCAGCTCGCCGGCGCCTTGCACCGTCACCGTGCCAGCCGCGACAGCCACCGGCTTGCCATTCCAGACCGCAGCTTGGCAGGCGCCTGTCCAGCCTTTGCCCTGCCACTGCAGCCGGCCAAATGGGCCATCATAGCGGCCAACATCGCGCACCGCTTGACCTGGCCAGACCCGGACCTGCAGACCGCTGGTCAAGCCGGCCACGGCCTTGACCGCTGGCTGGGCCGTCAGGCGTTCGCTCACTGTGCGCACCGACGCGGCTGGCAGCAGCGGCAGCAACGTGCCCTCGGGCACAAAGACCGGGATATCGGTCAGCGATGCCGCGACCGCCAGCGTGGCCGGCCCTTGCAGCGCCTCGCCGCCGAACAGCGGGTACCAGCGACCCGCCGGCAGCGCGACGTTGCGGCTCGCCTTGGCAGGCTCGACGACTGGCGCGACCAGCAGGCGATCGCCGAGCAGGTACTGGTCGGTCGCCGTCCAGCCCGGCGCGAACGTCGGGTCGTGCAGCGCCACCGGCCGCATCATCGGCAGTGCCGGGTCCGAGGCCAACTGCCACAGATAGGGCCACAGCTGGGCGTGCACGATGGTCCAGCGCCGAAAATGGGCCTCGGAGTCTGGGTCGTGCTCCCACTGGAAGTTCGCTTGCGCGTTCTTGCCGTGGTGGGTCCGCATGATGGGCGACAGGGCGCCGAGCTCGACCCACCGATAGAACAGCTCTTTGTTGGTCGGCTCCGTGCCGAAGCTGGCGTAACCGGCAATGTCGCTGCCGAAATACGGAAAGCCGGTCATGCCCAAGCCGAGGCCAATCGGTACCACGCTCGGTAGGCCGTCGCCCACGCTGAAATCGGTCTGCTGGTCGCCTGCCCACACCACCGAGACCAGCGCCTGCGAGCCGAGCCACGCCGAACGCACGAAGAACAGCCGCTCCACGCCGTCCTGCGCCGCCTGTGCCGCGAGCAGGTCGCGATTGAAGCGCTGGAATTCCACCGGATAGCTCTGGTGGCGGTCGAGGCCGCTGCTGCCGTCGGCCAGGACCGCATCTGTCGGCAACCACTCGGCGAAGTCGGCCATCCAGCCATCGGCGCCATCCTGCAGGCCCGTCGCGTACTTGGCGGCCGCCCAAGCCCGCGCGGCTGGATTCCACAGGTCAAGCAGCGTCGCCGGTTCGAACTTCGACCCCGTGAACGTGTACGCACTGCCATCTGCGCGGCGAATGCCGTACTGCTTGGCAAGGGTCTCGGCAAAAACGTCGGCGCCCTGGGTGATGAACGTGTTGTTGTAGGTCAAGAACTTGTAGCCCAAGGCGTGCAGGTCGCCGGTGAGCTTGGGCAAATCTGGGTACAGCTTGCTGTCGGCAAGCCAGTCTTCGTCCAACGTGTAGTCATCGTCCGTCACCGTGCCGCCGCGCCAGTCTTCGCTCCACAGCACGCTGACCGGATAGCCACCGTCACGCAGCTTGGCCGCCATCCGCCGCACGTTGGTCGCGCCGTAGATAGCGTCGACCCACGGCATCAGCGCAAAGCCGGGCAGCACGGCCGGCAGCCCCAACTCGGCGCCGAGCTTGCGGCGCAACGCCAGCGGGTCTGGGTCAACGAGCACCGTCAGGTCGAGGGCGCCATGCCAGTTCTCCCACCGCACCAGGCCCGGGTCAGCTTTGCACAGGTCGACCACCACCCGGTGGTTGGAGCGCAACACCACCGCGTAGCCGCGGCTCGACTGGTAGACCGGCATCGGCGTGTGGGTCTGGTGGCGCTTGCCGCTGAGGAACCACGCCGGAGGCGGCTCTTCGTCGGCAAATTTGCCGATGCCGTCCTCTTCGACCCACAGCGCAGCGCGGTGGCCGCGGTGGTCGACGTCAAAGCTCTGGCCGCCCAAACCGAGAAAGTGTTCGCCCGGCTGGCAGGCATAGGCCAGCGTGCTGCGGTTCCAGCTGCCAACCGGGGTCACGCGCAGTTGCGTCACGCTGCCGCTGTGGAACAGTTCGATGGTTGCGAGTTTGTTGCCGGCGGCGTCGAGGCCGTCGAGCGTAGCGGCGTCGGGCAAGTCGGCGCCCGCGCTTGGGCGCAAGCTGGCCAGCCCCGTCCACGCTGGCTGCGCGGGCTCGACAAACTGAAACGAACCGAAATTGTGGCTAATCGTCGCTGCGCCTTGGCGGAACCCGATCGCCGGCCCACCGGCCAGATTCAGGATCGGCTTGCCGCTGGCACGCAGTTCGAGCGAGCCCTTCGCCAGGTCCACACCCAGCCACTGCGCGCGCAGGCTCGACGCCGACGGCGGCTCTGGGGCACTTTCGCACGCCGACACGCACACCATGCACAAAGCGACTGCCGCTGCCGACGGCGCCGATACCCCTGATGAACCCATCACTTTGCCTCCTTGGTCGGCCCCGCCGCTGCCAGCGCAGGCAACAGCAAGCGCCGCCGCATGTGCAGCACAAAGGCCTCGCTCAATGCCACCGCGGCATGGGTGGGGCCTAGATCGCCCGCTGGCGTCGCCGCCAGCACAGTGTCGCGAAACAGGCCAATTTCGAACTCGACCAGCCGCGCGACGGCAGCCTTGTACCCAACGAGTGCCGTAATGGGCAAGGCCTGTGCGTCGAGACCCCAGGGCGATCGCAAGAAGCGTAACCATTCGAGAGCTTGACGATTCGGCCGCACCGCGATCTGCTGCGGAGCCGCGGGCTCGTGATCCGCGGTGACGTAAAGTGACACAGGATGATGGATGGCGCGAACTTCATAGGCTTTCCTCGACCGTGCCGGATGCACGTGGCGATCAGGGC
>SHZD01000149.1 GCA_009692465.1 Myxococcales bacterium | reverse complement strand
GCATCGACTGACACCGCTGCGTCCAGCGGAGTTGCATCCAAATGCGCGGAATCACTGGATAGCGCGTCCCCTGCATCGCCCTGACCATCGCCCGCGTCGGTGCTGACAAAGCCGGCCGTTGCCCCATCGACCAGAAAGGCGCAGCCCGAGATGCGCGTTTTCCCTTGGGGTGACGCGCCAATGAACTGCAACTTGGTCAGTTCGTTGGGGTGCACGCCGGCGCCGCCGATGGCGGTCGACGCCAGACCCCTCGGAGCTGGACCCTACGGCCACGAGCAACTGGTTGGCAACGCCTGGGAATTGGCTGCGGATTTCTACTCAGCGCCTTTTGCCACAACCGCTGTCGTCGACCCGGGCGGCCCGGCGACCGCCTCCTATCGTGCTGTTCACGGCGGCGGCAACGGGTCGGCGAACACGCTGCGGTCCTCTTCTCGCAGCTACGTGTCGACGAGCGCGTACCTCGCAACAACGTCATTTCGTTGCGCGCGCAGTTTGTAGCGCTCTGGGGTAATCCTGCCTGCCCGTTCCTGCAAATTCGAGTTGCGCGGATAGGTGTTGCAAAGCACATCCGCCCCGCCGCCACCACACCGCCCCCTCCGCCTCGCCGCCACCGGACCCTCCGGCGACCTGGTCCACGCCAAAATCCGCCCGTATTTCAGCGCTGTCAAGCCCGATTCCCCGCCGGTCTTGGCAGTCTCGGCCCGCCTAGCGCCAAACATTTGTTAGCGGCTTCGCAAAACCGTAGCAATCTGGTGAAAACCGCCTGTCAGCGCCCGATGCCCCGAATCGCGCCTACCGGCGACCGCGCCAAAG
The DNA here is from genome assembly GCA_009692465.1 of Myxococcales bacterium. Classification (GTDB taxonomy): domain Bacteria; phylum Myxococcota_A; class UBA9042; order UBA9042; family UBA9042; genus SXRM01. The sequence goes on along the minus strand of SHZD01000149.1, from coordinate 13,517 downwards.
CCGCCGCGCCCGCCAGCTGGAACCTAGGGCAGCGCCAAGGCACCGAGCTTGCACATAGTTTCCGCCGCCGCCTCGCCCGGATTTTTGCCATCTGGCCGCAGCCACTCTGGTCAGCGCCAAACCCCGCGGCCCTCGGCAGTTGCGACAAAATCCGGGGTGTCGGCAGCGGCGGCAGCATGCAACCGCAGGGGCTGCGCGATCGACGGCACCTGCTACAAACCAAGGGGTTCTTTGACAATCGCCTTGCCAAGCGGCCGATACACAACATCCTTGGCGTCCAGCCGAATCGCCGCAAACGGCGCCACTTTGCTCGCCACCAAAGATCCCTGCTGTTGATAACGCGGCCAAGCATCCTGCAGCCGAAACACGTAGTCGCCATTGGCCGTCGTAATCTGGCGATCGTACAGCGTGTTGAACGTGCCGACGTTAAGCGAAGTTAATTTCCCGGCGGCGCTGTCAAAGAACGAGACAATCTGGCTGCTGTTGATGCGGGCTGCCAACAAGAAATAGCCATTGTCGTTCATGCCGACGTTGAAATTGTGCCAAGTCGAGTTCTTCGCTTCCGGCACCTTGATCCAAGCACCGTCTACCGGCGATCCATCAGTCTTGAAGCGTCGGACAAACCGATCCGCGCCGCCGTCGGCAGCTCCCTGCTCACAGGCCAGCACAACCTGACCGGTTGTTCGCTGCATAGCGATCGCCCGATGCAATGCGCCATTGCCGCAGGTGCCAGCGCCAGCATCGACCGCAGCTTTGACCACGCCGGTCTTGTCGACAAAGACCAAGCGAAACTGGCCCATGGTTTGGTGTTCGTAAAAGTACGCGGCCAGATCGCCATCGCTGGCAGCCACATCCGCCTGGCGAATAATGCCTTTGGGCACGCCCGGCTCCAACCGAGTCTGCGGCAGGACGACGTTGCATTGGCTGTCGACAATCGCGGTGTAGTCCTCCCATTCTAGCGGCGGATTTGGCCACGATTGCATGTCAAACCAACTCACAAACGTCAGGCCATTGATCCGCGACCGTGCGACTTGCAAGTAGGAAATCGTGGTTCCTTTGCCAGTGCCGATGACCAGCGACGGTTTCGCTGGCGTGCCATCGGGGGCAAAGCACTGTACCAGGACCTTGTTCGTCACTTGGCCCGTCGTGTCATAACTGCTGGCGACGGTAATACCACCGTTGTTCGACACATCGAAGACGGCACCATTGACCCCAAAATCAGGGCAGAAATTGCCATTGGCGGCGAATTTGCAGGCACCGCTTGCGGCATCACAACTGTCGGCGGTGCAGTCGCTGGCGTCGTTGCAAATCTTGGCGGTGCCCGACTTGCACGCGCCCGCACTGCAGTAGTCGGCTGCGGTGCAGGCACTGCCGTCCTCGCAATTCTTGGTGTTGGCCACATTGGCGCAATTGCCTGCGGGCGCGGCACACGAGTCGCTGGTGCACGGATTGCTGTCGTCACATGACTTCGCTGAGCCAACGCATTTGCCGGCGGCGCAGGTGTCGCTGTCGGTGCAACTGTTGTTGTCGGTGCAGACGGCTGTGTTGTTGGCATAGTTGCAGGTGCCCTTTGCGGCGTCGCAGGAATCGGTGGTACAAGGGTTTTTGTCGTCGCACTCGCCATCGAGCTTGCATGCCCCTGATCTGACCCACAAATTGACGTAGGCCTCAGAGCCAGAGCCGGCACCCAAGTTGCGCCACTCCCATTGCACCGGATCGCCGATGTAGGCGCAGGCGTCTTGACCGACGTGAAACCAAATCGTGCTGTAGGTCGCGCCCTTACAGGTGGTGTTGCCCAACGGGTAGGCGTAGGCGTTGGGCGACGTGGTCCAAGCCACAGGCCAATCGCCGGCGCTGGTGGTGCACTTGTACGACGGCGTTTGCGGCACCCAGACTGCCGACCACGGCTGTTGAATCATCCAGTAATGGCGGATCGGGCTGGTGGTCCAATCGCCGTCAAAACGGTAGACTGGACTGACAAAGGCTCGAATCACGGCGTCGCTCAGCTTGGCGTCGGTCGGCGCCTTGGGGCCGGACAGTGCCCCGACGGCTTTGTCCGTATGCAAGCTACAGCTTTGCTGTTCGGTGTATTTGGCGCGGTGGCTCATCAGCGTCCAGCCACCGTTGCCGATGTCGCAAAAGGCTTGTGCTGGCGCACTGCTGCCTGCGCCGTCTGGGTCGATGCAGTAGACGCCGTCGCTGCCGACCTTGCCGTCAAACACTGCCGCGCAGTCCTTGTAGACTTGAGCAATTGCCTTATTGACGCAGCCGCTTGCCGGATCGCAGCTGTCGCTGGTGCAGATGGTGTTGTCGTCGCAACTCTTGGCGGCACCGGACTTGCAGGCAGCCGCTGTGCATAAATCGCCGACTGTGCAGGCGTTGCCGTCCTCGCAGGCGCCCGTCAAGTTGGTGTAAGTACAACCGGTGGCGGCGGAACAGACGTCGGCCGTGCAGGCGTTGCCATCGCTGCAGTTCTTGGCCGGCCCCCCAGCGCATGCCGAATTTTTGCAGCCGTCGCCATCGGTACAGGCGTTGCCGTCGCTGCAAACCAGTGCGTTGGCAGCGAAAACGCAGTTGCCAGTGGCGGTGTTGCAACTGTCGTCGCTGCAGGGATTGTTGTCGTTGCAGCTTTTGAGCGGGCCAGGTTTGCAAATGCCAGCATTGCAGACATCGGTCAGCGTGCAGGCGTTGCCGTCGGTACATGCGGCTGTACTGTTGTTGAACACGCAGTTGCCCAAATCACAGACGTCGGTGGTGCAGGGATTGTTGTCGTTGCAATTCTTGCCCGGCCCCGGCTGGCACTTGCCGCTGGCGCATGCATCCGGGTTGGTGCAGGGGTTGTTGTCACTGCAGCCTGCGGTGTTGTTGACAAACGCGCACTTACCTCCAGAGCAGGCGTTGTCGGTGCACGGGTTGGCGTCGTCGCAGTCGGCGGGGCTTTTGCAGTTGCCGCCACAGCCGACGATGGGCCCAAACCCGCAGGCACCGGTGGCCTTGTCGCAGTTGTCGGTGGTGCAGGCGTCGCCGTCGCTACAAACCTTGCCCGCGCCGGGCAAGCACGCCGCACCGCCGCAACCATCGTTGACCGTGCAGGCATTGTTGTCGCTGCAAGCTAGTGTATTTGCAGAGTTGAGGCAGACGCCCAATTTGGGGTCGCAGCTGTCGGTCGTGCACACGTTGCTGTCGTCGCAGTTTTTGTAGGTGCCCGGTTTGCAGGCGCTGGCAGAACATTGGTCGCCGGTGGTGCAGGCGTTGCCGTCGCTGCATGACGCGCTGTTGGCAGCACTGGCACAGGTGCCGCTGGCCGGATTGCAGCTGTCAGTGGTGCAGGGGTTGTTGTCGTCGCAGGGTTTTGTGGCACCGGCCTTGCACAGACTCGCGGCACAAAGATCGCCGACCGTGCAGGCGTCGCCATCGGAGCAGTTCAGTGTATTGTTGACAAACGCGCAGTTGCCCGTGGTAACCCCACAATTGTCGTCGGTGCACGGGTTGCCGTCGCCACACACGACGGGCACGCCGCCTTTGCAACTGCTCGCCGCACAGACGTCCTTTACCGTGCACAAATCGCCGTCGGAACAAGTGGCCCCATTGGCCTTGTGCAGGCAATTGCCACTGCCCAAATCGCAGCTGTCGTCGCTGCACGGGTTGCTGTCATCGCACGACTTGGCCAAACCTGAGGCGCAATTGCCCAAGCTGCACTTATCGGTCAGGGTGCACGGATTGCCATCGTCACACAACGCAAAATTGGCGGGAAAACTGCATTTGCCCCCTAGGCACGAATCCGGTCGTGCACTCGTTCTTGTCGTTACAGTCCTTTGCACTGAGGCAATTACCGCCGCAACCGGGGATCGGCGCGTGGCCGCAATTGCCGGTCGGCGGGTCGCAATTGTCGGCCGTGCAGGCGTCTTTGTCGTCGCAGTCTTTGCCTAGCCCGGGCCCGCAGCTGCCGACTGTGCATTTGTCATTGGCGGTGCAGGCGTTGCCATCGCTGCACGGGTCGCTGGTGTTGCTGTTGGCACAAACACCGGTGGCAGGGTTGCAAGCGTCGGCGGTACACAGATTGCCGTCGTCGCACGATTTTGCTGGACCAGCGGCGCAGATGCCCTTGGCGCAAGCATCGCCGGCCGTGCACAGGTTGCTGTCGTTGCAGTTGGAGGCGATCGCGGCGTGGGTGCAACTGCCATTGGCACAGCCGTCGCCAGTGCAGGGGTTGCCGTCGTTGCAGTCCTTGTCGCCGCCGCCCGCGCACTTGCCGCCAGTACAGGCGTCGCCGATGGAACAGGCGTTGCCGTCGTCGCACGGGCCAACCTGCGGCAATTGGGCACAGTCGCCGGAGTCGGGCTGGCAGCTGTCGCCGGTGCACGGATTGCTGTCGTCGCAGTTTTTGGCATTGCCCGGCGCGCACTTGCCGCCAGAGCAGAGGTCGACCAACGAGCAGGCGTTGTTGTCGGTGCAGGGCCCGATTTTCGCTTGCTGGGCGCAAACACCGCTGGCTTTGTCACAGCTATCTGCCGTGCAAGGGTTATTGTCGTCGCAGTTTTTTGCAGCGCCGCCTGCACAGCCGCCGTCTGCGCACAGGTCGCCTTGGCTGCACAAGTTCTTGTCGTCGCAGGGCAAGCTGTTGGGTACAAACGCGCACTTGCCGCCAAGGCACTTGTTGTCCGTGCACGGGTTGCTGTCCTCGCAGCCGGTGGCGGAACTGCAATTGCCGCCGCAGCCGGCGATCAGCTTGGACGCGCAGGCACCGGTGTTGGCATCGCAATTGTCGGCGGTACACGGCTCTCCATCGCTGCAGTTCTTAGCGGCTATGGCTTTGCAGGCGCCAGCTTGACAACTGTCGCCGACCGAACACGGATCGTTGTCGGTGCAGGTCGCGGCATTGGCCAAATTGGCGCAATCGCCGTTGCTCGCATTGCAGAGGTCGGCCGTGCACAGGTTGTTGTCGCTGCAATCCTTGACTAAGCCCGCCGCACAGGCACCTAACTTGCATGCGTCGCCGACAGTGCAGGCGTTGCCATCGCTGCATGGCGAGTTTTGCGGTGTCGCCGCGCAGTCGCCAGTGGTCTTGTTGCATGCGTCCACGGTACATGGATTGCCGTCATCGCAGGGCTTGGCTACGCCGCTGGCACACAGCGATGCTTTGCATGCGTCGCCGATCGTACAGGCATCGCCATCGCTGCACGGAGAATTGTTGAGCTTGAACACGCAGCCGAGCACCCCGTCGCAGCTATCGTCGGTACACGGATTGCCGTCAGCGCACGAAAAGACCTTGCCCACACAGGCGCCGGTCGAGCAGACGTCGTCTTTGGTGCAGCTAGTGCCGTCGTCGCAGCTCAGGCCCTCTTGTTTGTTGGTGAATTTGCACTTGCCGTCAGTCAAGCTGCACTTGGCGACCACACATGTGTCGCTGCTGACACAGTCCTTGGCCAAACCGGCTTGGCATTTGCCGGCGAAGCACTTGTCGCCCAATGTACACAGATTCTCGTCGTCGCACGGCGCGCCGTTGTCGGGGGTGGAGACACAACCGGTTTTGGGGTCGCAGCCATCGGCACTGCACGGATTGCCGTCGTCACATTGCTTGAGCTTGCCAGCGACGCACTTGCCGCTGCTGCAGTTGTCGGCCTCTGTGCAGGCACTGCCATCGGCGTCGCATGGCCCATTGCCCAAGATGTGGCTGCACTTGCTGGGCTCGGTCGCTGCCGGATCGCAGGCATCTTGTGTGCACGGATTGCCATCGTCGCACGCGCCGTTGTCGACTTTGCCGTCGCAGTCGTTGTCGATGCCGTCGCAGATTTCCTTACTGGTGGGCGGCGCGCTGCATGCGCTCAGGCCTGCGGCAGTGCATTTGCGGACGCCCGTGCAGTTGCCGACCACTTTGCCACTGCCGTCGGTGGCCGCAATGGCACAGGCCGTGTTCAGCGCTTGGCTGACCGCCAGTGGCGAACACGGGCAGACACCATAAGTTTCAGTGCCACCAGCGGGCAATCGCGCGCATTGGTTGGCCGTGACGCCCTCAAGAGTGGTCACCGGCTTGCAGTCGTAGTCGGCCGGGCAGTCGGTCTTGCCGGTGCACTGTAGCCCGCAAAAGCCGCCGAGTGGGCCCTCATCGATGCACAGCGAATTGGCCAAACCGACCGCGGCGCATTCTTTGGATGCCGTGCACGGGTTGCACAATTTGCCGATGGCCGGCACGCAGATGTTGGTTGAGTCGCCCGAAGAATCGCTGACCAACACGCAGTTGAAGCCGGCAGCGCATTGGTTGACGCACTTGGCGGCGCAGGCCTTGCCGTTGGGGGTGTCGATGCAAAAGCCGGATTGGCAGTCCTTGTTGGCCGCGCAGACACAGCCAGCACCGCCCGGGCAATCGCTGGTATCCTTGGCCGACAGCTGGTCGGTCGGCCCAATGCCGTCTTGGCTGGCGGCGACTTCCAGAGAGCTGGTTTCGGCGGTGCCGAACTTACCGACAACCGCCGCATCTACTGTTGTCATTGTGTCCACAGTGGCACCGCTGTCAGCCGGTGCCGCAAAATCAGTGCATGCTGTGAGCAGAGCAAGGGAAAGGCTAAGCGCCCGCGCGGTCAAGCTGCGGTAGCTGCGCGGTGGCTGGCGTGGCTGCAGTCGACAGTTCATGGTGTTCCCCTTGGAAATATTAGTGCAACCGGCCGGAAATGATGCGTAGCGGCGGCACAGTGCGACCGGCGTCGGGAGACTATGCTTGCGATGGACCGCCGGTCAACCGGGTGCAATTGCCGCATTTCCCTTCTTGCGGCGAAACTCTGTATTGTCACTCAGGCCGCTGGGCACGCTCAACAATAACAGCGTCATAGGGCCCAATTCTTGATCCAAAGCCATTGGTGCGCAACGACCCAAAGCGGCCGCCCTGGACGCTGAGCGAATTGGCCCAAGCTTGTCGCACTTGTCCGATCCCACGGTGCCGCTCGCCGCGGCTCATTTGACCTGCACGTTGTCGACCAACACCGCAGTTTCAAAGCCGTCCACATTCTCTAGGAGCGTGTCGGAGTATTCCGACTCGCTCCTAGGGACCGGTGGCACTCGTCGCTTCGTCCACGGCGGTGGCGGCCTGCCCTGCACCCAGACCAGCGAGCGCCACCCCAAACCACAGCGCGCCCAGCGGCAGAAAATAGTAATTCCAGAATGCCTGCTTGTTGAGCAAGAGAAACGCCAACAACACAGCGGCCGTGCCCGCCGCCAATCCAGACGCCGTGCGCGGCGCACGCCACAGCGCGTAGCCCAGGGCAAGTCCGGCCGCAATGAAGCACGTCCATGTCGGCAACGGCGACTGCCCGTTCTGCGCAAAAGCAGCAAGCAAACTCAGTGAATCTGCGCGGAACGGCTGCAAAATCTGCAGCCACACCACGCTTTTGGCGAAGGCCTCAGGATTGACCAGCCACCACGGCAGGCAGACCGCGGCGACGACCGCAAGCGCGCGCCAGGTCATCGCCCACACGCTGCACCACGACCACGGCCGCGGCAGCAGCAATAGCCCGAGTGGCGCCACCAGCACCATATACTGCTTGGTGCTCAGCCACAGTCCCAGTGCCCACGGCAGCCACTGCGGGCGGCGCAACGCGCTGTACAGGACAGCCGCCAGACCCAGCAGCACAAACGGCTCGGTCCACGCTTGCTCAACGATGAACAGCGACCGCGGTGCAAACAGTAGCAGCGCCACTGCGAGCACCGCAACTGGCGCAGGTCGCGCCCGCATCACCAGCGCACCGGCCAGCACCAGCGCCAGCCACTGACCGTAGCGGTGGTCACCCGTCAGCAACCAGCCCGGCATCGCCAAGTACAGACTCAGCGGCGGGTAAATAAAGCCGAACTGCAGCCGACCGTGCACGGCCAAGCCTGGCGCATAAAACGGCGTGTTGTCAGGGTACAGATTGCGAAAGGTCAGGTTGTACGGATTGGCCATCCGGGCCAAGGCCGCGCAGCCTTGCTGCTGAAACTCGTGGACGTCGATCTCAGGTTGGCCGCCCTTGCGCAAAAACCACAGTCCCACGGCGAGCGCCATCAGCAGCACGATCGACCCGGTGCGGCGGTTCCACTGCGGCCGAGTCACCGTGACCGTCGCGGCCATTGCGACCGCCAGTATGGCGAGGTTGAAGGAGCGAAAGCCGCCGCGCGCCAGGTCGAGGTGTTTGCCGGGCGACACCGTGAGATGGGCGCAGAGTTGGGCCAGCAGCATCGCCAGCAGCGCCCACTGCAATAACCCGGATCGGCGCAGTGGGCGGTGATCGTTCAGGCCCATCAGGGTCAGGACCAGCGCTGTAACCACCAGGGCCAGCGCCGTGCTGTCGGGGCGCGTGCCATCATACAGTTGCAGCGCCCACGTCAAACAGCAGGCAGCGACCGCGTAAAGCCAGGCAGCCATTACGGTTCAGCGCTACAGGCTGGCGGTCTTGGGCGCCATCTGGGCGTCCAGTTGGTTGACCACCGACTTAAAGGCGCCCAGAGCCTTGGGGTCGAGCGTTCGGCGAACTGTGCCATGGTAATCGACCGGGTCGAGCACCTTGGCGCCCTGATTCAGTTGGTAGTGCAGGTGCGGCGCGGTGCTGTGGCCGGTGTTGCCCGACAGCGCGATGACTTGGCCCGCGGTGACCGCGTCGCCCGGCTTGACCTTGTTTTCGCTCAGGTGCAAGAACTTGGCCAGCGTGCCGTCGCCATACTCAACTTCGATGCAGTTGCCATTGGCGCCCCAGTTCCAGTTGCTGCGCAGCACTTTTCCAGCCTGAGGGGCGCTGATTTCGGTGCCAATCGGTGTCTTGAAGTCCATGCCGGCGTGACCGCGGCCGTCGCCGACCAGGCTAGTGACCTGAGTGTACTCTTTGACAGGCGAGTTCTTCAGCTGCATCGGCACTTCACTGCCTTCCTCGTTCCACCAACTCGCGAACTTGTCGCCGGGGTTGGTGAACTTGTAGGCGCGGTAGGTCTTGTTCTTCTTGGTGACTTGCAGGCGGGCGGCGGCGATGTCGATTTCGGCGTTGCCCAGCTCGCGGTAGATGATGTCGATGTTGTCTTTGGGGCTCAGCTCGGTGCGGAAGTTGACGTCCCACACGAACAGCCGGGCATAAGTCTGGCTGACTTGCGGGCCGAGCTCATCGCCGAGCAATTGGGTAAACGAGCGCTCGAGCGTGCCGGTGAGCGATGCGGTCGCCTGTTGCCATTCGACAGCAGGGCCAGCCATTGCAGCGGGGGAAGGGGTTGCCGCCGCAGTTGCCACCGGCTTGCCCAATGTCGCGGCCTCAACTTTCGCTGGGTTTTTGTCGCGGTTCACGAAAAGCACGATGTTCAAAATAATTGAGGACGCCAGCAGCACCCAAGGAATGCCGCGTTTGCCGAAAAGGGAGTCTTCCATGACATCACCTGGATTTGCACTGTGGGGCGGCCCCGAAATGGCTGCGGCCGGTGACCAACCCGGCGCCCACCAAGCGCCGACGACAGGTGACGATAATCGCGGAGGCCGCGACGACAAGTTTTTTGGCGGTTTTGGCCCGGCTGCGTTTTCTGACCCAGCTTGATCCGCTGAAGGTACAGATTTTGTAAGCAATAATGCGCCATGGAGTTGCTGGTTGGTCAGTCGCTGGACAAGGTGATCCGCGAAAACACGCGGCGCGCACAGACGATGAGCGAAGCCGAAGCGGTCGATTGCGGCATCCAAATCCTCAAGAGCCTGGGCGGATAGGAACTGCAAGCGCCCTGCCATTCCAGCCCCAACCAAAAAACCGCCATTTCGCGCCGCCAGACCATCCGACAGCACCACTTCGCCAGTCTGCCGCAGCCCAATCTCGCCGCCAACACCCAAATTTCCCTCGAATTTTTGCCATTTGAACGCAGCTATCACGCAGCTATCCCGCCCGGCGCCAGCAAATGCCCTGGCCTCCGCGCCCGCCGTCCGGGGTTGGTCGCAGAAAACACCCTATAATCAGGTGTGAATTGGTGCAACGGGGCTGCGAAGGTCAACTGATCGAAATCTGTGTGTTGAGGTACTAGTTTGGCTACACGGCTTGTGGTAGCTCAGCAGTTCGCCGCGTTGGCAAACTCGGCCCGTCAGCTCCTGCCTTCCAGATTGGCTGCTGTAGACGCCGTTGTGGCCGAGTAGGGACAGGCCGCTGGCCTATCCGGTTCCCCACGCACTGTTGTGACGTTTCAGCGCAACCGGGCGGGCCAGCGGCCCGCCACTAACCAAGCGAACCAGCCAGATCAGTTTCCGCTGCCAACCACGGGTTGATCAGGGGTAAGCCGATGTCTACAAAGTCCTTGGTGTTCCGTGTCGCCAACACGGCGTTGTGGCTCAGACAGATGGCCGCGATTTGAGCGTCAGCCATGCCGATGGGCCGCCCCGACTGCTCGCGGTGCACGACCAAAGTGGCGTAGCGGGCGGCGGCCAGTGCATCGAATGGCAGGACCCGGTCTGCAAAATCTTGGTTGAGCATGGTGTCTGCAGCAGCGAGCAAGTCCGCTTTGCGCTTGCCGGCCGGCAGGCGACCGATGCCGTACAGCAGCTCGGCCGCGGTAACAGCCGAGATCATCAGGCATTCCGAGTCGTGCTGGTCTAACCAAGCCACGACGTTGGCGTCGGCTTGCGGCTGCATCAACTCAGACAAGATGTTGGTGTCGAGCAGGATCACTGCGGCAATTCCGCAGCGCGTGGCGCATCGACGTCCTGGCGCTCCGGCAGCTCCACGCCGCCCGCCGCGACAAAGCGCTGGTGCACGCGGCTGCCAAGGCCGCGGCCCGCCGCCTTGGTCAGCACCTGACGCAGGATCTCCCGCACTTCTTCTTCCATGGACTGACCGTGGTGAGCTGCAGCAACGCGCAACAGGGCTTTGGTTTCTTCGTCGAGATTGCGAATGGTCAGGGTCGCCACGGTGTCCGCCAGTGTGCTTTCATTGAAAGCAATGCTAGCGTAGCGCTTGCAACGCGGTTGTCAAGCGGAGCGAACGCCCATTGTCACCCAGCTCAATTCGCTTTATCCTAGCGACCCAACACTGGGCCCGTTGCCCGCGAGGTCGCGATGAAGCTCACCATTTGTTCGATTGCGCTGCTCACTGTCGCCACCCTGGTTGCTCCAACTGCGTGTGGCAAGAAAGACGAAACTCCCACCAAAGCGCCCGCCGCCGAAGCACCCAAGGCAGGAGATCCTGCCAAGGTGGCTGAACCCGCTGCCGCACCTGCCGCCGCCCCGGCTGTTGCTGCTGCCCCCGCCGCCCCAGCCGCCGCGCCAGAAGGCCTGGACGCAAAAGTGATGGAACTGGTCACCAAGGGCGATGCCCGCAGCTTGGCCGAAGCACTTGAAATGGGCCTGCCGTTCTTGCTCACCGCCAAAGTCGCCGATGGTGCCTACGCCGACGACCAAAAAATCGTGCCGGCGACCAGCTATGCATTCAACCAGTGGTGGGCCTTCATCATCGACGCCACCAAGCCCGAAGCGGATCGCACGTTTGCGCGCATGTTCATGAGGCTCAAGCTCGCGACGGCGCTGGGCGACGTGACCCACGCGGCGCTGCACAGCGTCATCGGCGAGAAAACCGTGGCGTTGCTGGCGCTCGACCCTGGCTCGCGCATGGGCTTTCTCTCCAAAGTCGCCGCGCGCACCGACAAGGCCCTCATCAACTTAGACATGATGGTCATCCGCGACCTGTACCGCACGCTGCCGGCGCTGCTGCCCAAAGACGCACCGCTGCCCAGCGCGTGCGCCGAGCTGTCAACCGAAGTGCTGCTCACGACCAACAGCCGCGACGTCGAAGAGGCGTTTGTCAGCATGTGGGGCAACAGCGACTGCGTCGCCAAGCTGGCTGCGCCGCAAAAGGACGCCGCCGCCAAGGTCTTGGACGAGCACTTCGACCGCCTCAATCCCATTGCGCGCGACGCTGCCATCCGCGCCTACGCCGCGATGTGCGCCAAGAAGGAACTGACTGCGCAGCTCGAAAGGCTCAAGACCGGCGCGGTGGCTGAAAAAGCGAGTCTGGTCGAGCTTGGTACGGCGCTGCTGGCTGGCTCGAAGTGCGAGTGACCGTATAGGCTGGTGCCGCCCGCCGTCCGACACGCCACCATGGCCTGCCGGACGTCTGCCGGACACGTCGCAAGCTCCGGCCTCAGCGGATAGGAACTGCAAGCGCCCTGCCATTCCAGCCCCAACCAAAAAACCGCCATTTCGCGCCGCCAGACCATCCGACAGCACCACTTCGCCAGTCTGCCGCAGCCCAATCTCGCCGTCAACACCCAAATTTCCCTCGAATTTTCGCCATTTGAACGCCGCTATCACGCAGCTATCCCGCGGATGACTTTTGTCCACGTTACGCTCATTTCTTACTCCAACTGCCGCGTCAGTGCGCTAAAGGTATCTGCGTTGAAGAATTGGGTTTTTGCGCCAAAAGTCCGCGAAAAACCAGCAGGTGTCCCAGCAGGGCCGCCAACACACAGATTGTCGGCAACCAGACCCACGGCAGGGAGAAAACCAGCACATTGGGAGGATCGTTGGTGAAAGCCCGCAACGGCCCTGGCGTGGAGCGAACTGCGATCTGCACGATATTGACCAAAAGGCCCAAGCTCAACAGATTCCACGCCCAGATGACCCCCGACGGCACGCGACCGCGGCGCAGAAAAAAGGCAAGCGGAATCGCCAACAACCCGCTCAAGACATCGAAATTGCGCCCCTCATAGGTCATTTGAACGGGCAGCGATCCGTTGGCGTAAAGAGCCCAAAGCACGAACTCCAATGGCACGCGAAAGGCTTGAAAACCACAAAGTTTCCATAGAGGTACGCCCGCCACCAAACGCCGGCCGGGCGCCAAAAACGCGAAAGCGCCGGTCGCCAATGCACTCAATAGCATCAAACGGTGAAACGGCGCGGGCAACGGCGCATCGGTGTTCAACAATCCGCGGGCAGCCAATACCCCGGTTACACCGACCCACGCAAGCATACCCGCGGCTGTGAGCGCGACCCAGCGACGCGTGCGCGCTGCGGGCTCACCTGCGGGCCCACCGGCGGCAAAAGTCGCGCGGAGGAGCGCAAAAACTAGCGCAAAAACGATGGCTACAAACAAAGCCGTCAGCAGAGGAGTTGGGGCGGGTATCGGCACGTCAGCATCCATTCGCGGCAGGACGGCTGCAATTGTTGCCGCATCTTAGTCCGTACAATTGCGCGGGCCAAGAGGCAGCGCATTGTCGACCGCAAATCCAAGCTGCAACGTCGATAGATGTCCAGTGCCTAGGTAGAAATGAGTTTCCTCAGGTGTACCGCCGACATGCGCGAGATTTCTGGCTTGTCCCACGACGAAGCGCAGTTGCAGCGCGCGGATAGGAACTGCAAGCGCCCTAGCCATTCCAGCCCCAACCAAAAAACCGCCATTTCGCGCCGCCAGACCATCCGACAGCACCACTTCGCCAGTCTGCCGCAGCCCAATCTCGCCGTCAACACCCAAATTTCATTCGAATTTTCGCCATTTGAACGCAGCTATCACGCAGCTATCCCGCCCGGCGCCAGCAAATGCCCT
>SHZD01000148.1 GCA_009692465.1 Myxococcales bacterium | reverse complement strand
GCGAGGCGGAGGCACTCTGACGACTGAGGCGCACTTGTAGTGCGTCGCAAGGAGGAAGAGGGCTGACAACAAAGCATGGCGGGGTCGATGAGTCCAGCGAACTCATCGACGGGTTACGCGCAGCAGGCGTTTGAAGATAAACACCCTCTTAGACTCAGGATCGATCGACCAAGTCCAGCCGCACCTGCGTTTCGGTTGTCTACGGCTGGTCTGGTGGTTCGCCAAATTCGCGTTTTAGGGCCGTGCAAAATCAAGTCGATTTCGCACCCCGGCCCATTGCTTGCTTGGTGGGTCGCTAACTCGCGGCTTTGCAAGCCGACTCGACGCTCCTTTCCAATCGCGAATCGATCGAGTAATTCTTGCACGGGCCCTTAGGGCAACCGACTATCCTGAACGACCGCAAGTTTGGCCTTGAACGTAGGCCATTCCAGATCGAGATGGCCTGCAGTTGACGCCAAGCCAAAATCCAAGCAAAACGTCTGCGGTCTAGTGGACTGAGGTAGGGATCGATGGCGGCAGGCCAAACAGGCACATTGCACAGAGTGGCAAGCGGGTTGTGCGCATTTGCCGCATTCGCCGCTCCAGGCTGCTCCGGGCCGGAATTGACTGAGCGCGAGTTGATTGTCGCGTCGTGCCACGGCGGTCGATTGCGCGACTGCGGCGAAGTTGGAACGTGGTATCAATCTGGCAACGGTGTGCCAGTCAACACTGGAAAAGCCCAAGGCTATTTTGAACAAGGCTGCAGCGCTGGTGACGCCCGCAGTTGCGGCCATTTGGGCAACATGTACCGAATGGGTATCGGTGGACGTATTGACTTGCCGCGAGCGCTCATTTTGTTGCAAGGTGCCTGTGTTGCAGGGGATTTGCGCAGTTGCACCCTAGCTGCAATCTTGTTAGAGGACGGCACCGCAGGCGTAAAAGATATGGCCAAAGCTGCCAAGTACTACCAAGCGGCTTGCAACGACGGCGACCACCGAGCTTGCGCAAATCTAGGCACGATCTTTTCGGAAGGCGTCGTTGTTCAGCAGGACGATCGTTACGCAGTCAAACTGTTCAATGCAGCCTGCGAAGCGGGTTGGGGTCCCGCCTGCTCAAGCGAAGGGCGGATGCACGAACTGGGCCGCGGCGGACTCGAACAGTCGCCGACTCAAGCTGTGACCTTATACAACAAGGCCTGCGACATGGGCGCCGGGTCGGGATGCCTGCTGATGGCGCATGCCTGCGAGCGCGGCATGGGCATCCAATCCGATACCACCCGTGCCGCGGCCTATTTCGTGAGGTCGTGCGAACGCGGCCACGCTGTCGGCTGCCACTACGCCGCGCAAGTCTACGAACAGGGCCGCGGTGTGCTAGCCAGCCGCGAGCGTGCGCTGGAATTGTATGGCCGTGCCTGTGACCTAGGGTCCGGTATTTCCTGTGCGGCAGCCGGCGGTTACTACGAGCAGGGTCACGCATCACCGCCCACTCGCGCCGAGTACTTTTGGGAGCGTGGTTGTGGTTGCGACCACGGCCTGTCGTGCATCAAGCTGGCGGAGATGCTCAAGCGCGGGCCGACACCAGACCTTGAACGCGCTCGCAGGGCTTTGCAACGCGCCTGCGGTCTCGGTGAGAAATGGGGCTGCGCCGAGTCAGTCACCCCCAGAGAGCCTACCAAATAACATTTGCTCGGCGTCTTCAGGCTTGTTTCGTGGGTCGCGAGCGTGCGCCCGAGGCGATAGGCCGCTCCATTTTTGTTTGGGAATTTATTGCGGGTCGACGTTAATTGGTCCGGTCTCTAGGTAAGTAATCATTCAGGGTTTTGGCGCCACTCGCTACACAATCAGAGTGCTGGTTGCGGTAGGCGCTTATTCTTGCTGACAGGCTGCATCCCGCGGATTGCACCGACAAAATGCCGGGGTCCCAATCTTGTGTGTTTCTTTCGGAAACACGCACTTGCAGTAAAAGCTCAGGCCGCTCGTTTGGCCACGCGCTTCTAGACATGGGCAGTAGTGTTTTGAACTTGGGCCGATGCTGACAGCGGCTGGGCAGGTTGTGCACCACGCCGCGCTTCCCTCTGCCGCTGCGCAGCCGCTTGTTTTTACTGCCTTTGCTCTGAGTTTACCTTCACCCGGTTGCGTGGCTTTTTCGGCCGCTGGTCGCGCTGGCTTCGCCTCTCCCTTGGTCGGTTTAACCACATCGAACCCGCGAACTGGCGGATCCACAGCTGCAGTTGGCTTTTCCGCAACCGCTCGCTGCTCTGCGGTTATGCTTGCTGTTGCTCCAACGGCGGTTCTGGCCTTGATTTCGAGCTCAGGCACCACCGTTGGCGTTGATGGTCTTGCAGGCGCGACGGCAGGCCCCAGCGCAACAGCCGATTCGGTAGCAGCGACTGCAGCAGCCACCTCCGATGCCGCAACTGGCACCACGGCAACTTGTGCCGAAGCACCGACAAGCCGTGACGGCGCCGGATCCGCGACTACCGCGGAGACAGTCGACTGCGATGCTGGGGCCGTTGGACCGGACTGCGGCTCGCCAGCAGGCCACAAATACCACGCAGCAAGACCGCCGACCGCGGTCAGTGCCAAGACAGTCGCGACGACCAGCGCCGCTCGGCGGTCAGTGTTCGCTGACCCCGCAGTCGCTGACTCGGAAATTGGCTGGCCAGTCGTCGACGGGGCACTGGTTTCGCTAGCAGCAACTTGGGCTGCCGGCAACGGCGCATAACCGGCAATTCCGAACGACAATACGTCCATCGACACAGTTTGGCCATCTTCGCCAACAGAGTTGCCGGTGGCAGCGGCTTCTGCAACAACCACTGCGCGCAAGTGGCCAGGCTTGCTCGATTGCCGCGCTGCCGGAACGACGGCCATTGCAGGTGAAGACCGCAAGCGGCCACTTGCGGCCTGAGCAGCCGGTTTGGGTGCAATCCGAACGTTGGAGCCGGCCTGAGCTGCTGGCCTGAACGGCAAGGCCGCCAAAAGCTCAGCAGCATCAGCAATCACCGCCGTGTTGGCGCCGCGTTGATCAGGGTTAAAACTGGCAATCTCCAACCGTGTGGCGTCCTCGGACTGAATCGCAACTGGCTGATGAACATCCGATATCGTGCGTGAAGTGTCGGGGCGCTCGTGCTTATCGGTAGGCAGCGGATTGGATTCGGAAGGTACCGATCCGACTACGGTTTGAGAACTCGAGGCGATGCGTCGTTCATGCGACGCCCGCAACCGGTCCGGTGTCAGCACGTCCGACATCGAGGTCCGATCGTCGAACTGAGCAGCAGGTCCGCGCTCCGGGTGGCTGGCGAGCCAAGTCTCAAGCGCCTGACGAAAAGCATCTGCCGTCGGATGGCGTTCGTCGCGGTCGCGGGCCAAAGCCTTGGCAACGATGGCCTGCAATTGAGTATCCACACCGGGCATGGCTATTTTGGGCAGTTCGTCCTGCAAGTGCGCAGCCAGAATGCCAAAAGTTGTGTCTCCGTTAAACGGATGATTGTTCGTCAGGCAGCGGAAAAGCACCACTCCGGTTGAGTAAAGATCGGCGCGAAAATCGAGCACAAGGCCTCGAATTTGCTCCGGACTCATGTAGTGGGGAGTCCCAATAATTGCCCCAGCTTGGGTCAAAACGGGGCTGGCGCCTTCGGCAACAAACTTGGCAATCCCGAAGTCGATGACATGGACGAAATCAGCCTCGCCGGCCATGGTGCCGACAAAGATATTCTCTGGTTTTAAGTCGCGGTGAACGATCTTGCGGCCGTGGGCTTCAGCAAGAGATTTAAGCACTTGGATCAGAACTCTCGCAGCGCGATGGGGTTCGAGTGGGCCATCGCGACACAGAATCGACTCCAGCGAATCGCCTTCCAAGTACTGCATGGCCAGATACAGGGGGCCATCGTCGGAAATACGACCAAAATCAAAGACATGCACCGTATTTGGGTGTCGAAGACTGGCCGATAGCCGCGCCTCGTGGGTAAAGCGCTCGACCGAGGTTGCATCAGCCAACAGTTCGGGCCTGAGAACCTTGAGCGCTACTTTTTCGTGGGTACCAATGTGAGTCGCGAGGTAGACGTCGCCAAAACCGCCGCGACCCAGCAGCGCTTCGACCCGATAGCGAGCCCCGACGAGTTCGTGCGGGTGCAGGATGGGATCGCCGCCCAAACGAATCGGATTACTAGTCGGCGAGGCACGCGCGATTTCTATCGGCGTTGCTCCCGGCGGCCTTACCGACGCGCTTGAACTGCCCAACTTGCCGCCCGACATGGCCCACTCCGCAGCGCGCGGGCTAGTCAGACCGCCGGTGCCGCGGGCCGAGGATAGCCGCTCCTGCCGGTTCGTCACAAGCAGCAACCACCGCGTACGAAAGCAGCGCGGATTTCAGCGGCGCACGGACCCCAACCAAGTACCCACAAGGCGCTTGAAGTCGATTTTGCCTAGGGAATTGCGCGGAACGGGCTGATCGGTCAAGTGCCAACGCGTCGGACGCTTGAACGGTGCAAGTGCGCGTAGTTGCGTCTCAAGCTCAACCAACGGAGGAATTTGCCCCGGCGCAAATGTCACCCACGCAGCCAGTTGCTCGCCCCACAGGTCGTCCGCAATTCCGACGACAGCAGCCTCGACCACGCCATTCGCGCCAAGCAAGGCTGCTTCGACGTGCAGTGGGTCGATATTCTCACCGCCGCGAATCACCCGATCCGCGCGACGCGACGCGACCCATAGCCTCCCTGCCGAATCCACTCGCCCACAGTCGCCAGTGGCCAACCACTGGAGGTCGGTTTGCTCGGCGACCTGCGGTCCGCGCAGCCAGATCTCGTCGTCTGCGGCAATGCGAATTTCCGCGCCAGGCATCGGCAGGCCGACCAGCCGATAGCCATCCGCTTCGGCCGACTCGTCGGACAGCGCGCCAGAAGCCACCTGCGCCGTCGTCTCGGTCATGCCATAGCTGGGTACTACCGGCCACCCGGCCAGGCGGGCGCGCTGCAACAACTGAATGGGTACCGAACTGCCGCCCACCAGAACCAAACGCAACTGGGCGGGCGCGACGCCGGCATCGAGCAAGCGTCGCAACTGGATCGGCACCAGCGAGGCCAGCGTACAGCCCAGTTCAGCGACGGCGAGGGCCATCAGCGGTACATCGGCGCCATGGACTAGCACCAAGCGGACACCGGCCACCGCGCAGCGCCAGACCGCAGCCAAGCCGCTCACATGGCACAGCGGTAGCGGGCACAGCCAGCAGTCCTCGCTTTGGTGGCCGAAACGCTGCCAGTGGCCATGGGCGGCCGTCGCCAAGTTGTCGTAGGTGATTCGAACCAGCTTGGGCTGGCCGCTAGTGCCAGAGGTCGCGACAATAGCGGCAACGGCGTGCGGCGCGTGGGGGACACCCGGTGCCTGAAGTCCACCGGTTCCCGCTGTCAACGCACTCATCGCAATCGCTCCGGTTGCCGGGTGGCCGACGTCACTGACAATCACGGTAGGCTGACACTGAGCGGTAAAGTCATTGAATTCAATCGATGTCCACTTCGGATGGCCCAACGCCGCTATTGCGCCGATGCGCCAGATGCCCCACAGAGTCGCGATGACCTGCGGATCGTTATCCGCCCACACCGCCACTTTGGACTCTGGGCGACAACCCAGCGCCCACAACCGGTCGGCGCACTGCTGGGCTAGGTCATCCAGTTGCTGCCAAGTGGTCGACAACCACGATTCGCCACGCCGCCACAGCGTCGCGGTGCCGTTGGGGAACTGAACCACTGTCTGCTGCAGACCGTTGCGCCATGGCGGAGCGGTACGAGCCCTAGCGTTCGGCCAGCCATACGCCAGCGGTCGCGCATAGCCGAACCCGATGGACAAGCCATCGTCTACGAAGGCTGGCGCTAGGTCCAAATGGGTTGCCAAACCACAAGGTTGCACGGGACTAGGCGCAGCAGCCGCGAGCGCAATCAGTTGGGCAAGCCCAAGGGGTGGATCAAAACAAGAGGATACGGCGACCGGGGTGCCAGACTCAGCAAGTCGGCGCATTAGCTTGAAAAATGCAGACACTGATCCGCACAGGGCCGGCTTGATAACGGCCAAGCCGAGGCGGCCTTTGCCGGCCAACTGCAGCAACTCCGCAATGTTGCAATCCAGTAGATCAAGGGCCAACGGCAGCGCAGGTCGATCGGGCCACTGCTGCCAGGGCGCAGGATCCTCAAGGCAATCGACACCGGCATCGGCAAACCCTGCTAGAAGATCCTGTAATTCGCGGACGGGCAAGTTGGCAAAGGCGTTGTTGGCGTCCAGCCGAATCGACAAGGTGGTGAATTGCCGGCGCAGTTCGCTAGCCCAAACCTCAACTTGCCGCGGCGCGCAGCGGCTGCCGACTTTAACTTTGACGGTGCGAATGCCGGTGGACTGCAATTTAGCTGCTAAATCACCACTTTGTGCCGAGAATTCATCGCAGGTGATTGCTAGCGGTACCTCTGGCAAAAGTGTCGTGTCCGCCAATTCGGCGAGCAAGTAGGGCAGACCCCGGCTTTGCCGTTGAGCAATCCACGCTAGCTTGGCCAGATCGCGGGCAAATTCTGTGATCGTAGCCTGCCAACCCGGCCAGCCAACCAAGTGGGGCGCGCACGCCCAACCCACGCTACCCTCGCTCGCGTAGCCCACTGCAGTGCCTACTAGCGCGGTTGTGTTCTGCCTGGCGCCAATTGTCGGCGTGACCAGCGGCAAGGCATAGTTGCGATACAGGAATTCGTGGGTCACGGGTGGCCGACAAGCGCAAGTTGCGACGCATCGATCATGCGCTGCAAGAACCCGCAATGGAACAATTCTGTCGACCTGCGTCGGTTTTTTCGGGCCCTAGTTGTCAAGGGCCAAGCCGACGGCTAGCAAGCCTGCCAACGCCAAATGCAGTTTGGCCGTCGTCGCCAACGCCCGATTGAGTTCGCCGGCATCTTGAGACTTGAGTATCACCTGCGCGGTGCGGAAAACCGCCGGCGCTGCAACCATGGGCAACAACAACGCAATTCGCTGCTGAGCGATTGCAACCATGGGCGCCATCAACAGGGCAAAGGCCATGAGCGTTACATACTCGCCGCGCGCAAATCGCTTGCCGATGCGCACCGCTAAGGTTCGTTTGCCAGCCAGGCGATCCGTGTCGGCGTCGCGCAAGTTGTTGACGACCAGAATTGCGGTGCAAGAAGCGCCAACTGGCACTGACCACAGCCACGATTCTGGCACGATCACACCGACTTGAACGAACACGGCGCCGACGACCGCAGCCACCCCAAAGAACCCAAAGACGAATACATCGCCCAGACCCAAATAGCCAAGTGGTGCAGGACCACCCGTGTACAGAATGCCACTGGCGATCGAGGCCAGCCCGAGGGCGACCAGCGGCCAACCCCTCAACTGCACAAGGTAAACACCGCAAGCGACCGCCACCGCAAAGGCAAGCCACATCGCACGCTTGACCTGCAACGGCGTAACCAATCCAGCTTGGGTCACCCGCAGCGGACCTGTGCGCGCCGCAGTGTCGGCGCCTTTCTCAAAGTCAAAGACATCATTAGCAAAATTGGTGCCAATTTGAATGAAAAACGCCCCAGCAAGCGCGGCAACAAAAGCCCAAAAATGAAAGGCGTGGGCTCGCCAAGCCACGACTGCCGCAACGGCCAACGGCGCGGCAACTGCAGTCAGGGTCGCTGGTCGGGTCGCCAGCAACCACACCCGCCACTTCGGCAGATTTGCAAGTTTTCCCAATGCTGGTTCGACCACTAGTGCGCCTTTGCCAAAGTCGGCGGCCGCAGCATCTTGGCGGTCAAACTAAGCTGTTACAAGAACTTATGTGTACGGCAAGACCGTCGACCGCCACAAAGCTAGCCGCCGGCCGCGCGAGTCGAGACGCCGGCTCCCCACCAACTGATGCCGTTTGGCACCAACATGCCGGCAATTGATGAAGCTTTTCCGGTGTTGACGTCGATGGAGTAGACACCGCCGGTCGCCGCGAAGCCGTACAACACGCCGCTACTCCACGCTACGCCCCACAAGTCGCTGACGCCACAATCGCCAATGGTTTTTATAACACTGCCTGTGGCGGGATTGACCTGAACAAGCTTGTCGCCGCCGCCAAAGCCCGCTTTAACCGTCGCGTAGGTCCCCACTTTTTCGACTGAAAATGCATCACCTGACGAGCTAAAACCACCATAAGCGCCAAGTTTGGTTACCTTAGCCGTGTTGCCAACGACTTCTATCAAGTTCCAATCGCCGCTGTTGGCAATGCCAATGAGTGCCGCTTTGCCTGGAACGAGCACATCTTTGGGCACAAAAGTTAACCCATTGAAGCTCTGAGGTAATGTTGCCAGCCATTTGCACGACGCCGATCCTTTGTCGCAGGCAAACACGTCGTTAAAGGTAACCGCGAAGAGGTCGCCGTCGTCGTCCAACGCGATGTCGGTCACTTGACCGCTTTTCTTGTCGAACTGAAAGGCGCCGACAAGCGAGAACAGGCCCTTGTCAAGCTTGAATAACTGGCTGGAACTATGGGCATACACCACTTCCAAACCCATGCCACCTACGGGCCCGGTATCGACTGGTCCGGTGTCGGCGCTGTCCACGGTGTCCGCCGGGTCCAACAAGTCGTAGTCTACGTCGCCGGTCGAACCCTCGGCTACATCTTTGAAAAAGCTGGGGATTTCACTTCCTACATCGACCTGGTCTGCCGTCGAGGCGTCGAATTTAGTTGCATCACCATCGGATTCCGCCGCTCCTGCGTCCGCCCCGTCGGAGTTGCCCGTATCGGTCGCTGCTCCATCGCCGCCCACCGTCGCATCACCCGCGCCACGACTTGAATCCCCACCAGACTGACCGGTTGGCGCGGCTGGTGCCGTCGACGAACATCCAGCTGTCACCACTGCGACGCACAAGGCCAGCCCAATCAGTTGTCGATTCAATGGTTGCATCACTTCCTCATGCCACTATTGGATAGGTGTCGGTGCTTGGGTCTGATGGCGCCTGCGCAGGATGTCTCTCTAGGAGCGTGTCGGAGAATTCCGACTCGCTCCTAGCGCCGTCTGGCTAGACGGAGGCAACTATCCGAAACTGCACGGATTCACTCTGGGCAGTTCTTGGACTGTTGAGAATATCTGAGAAGCTAGGAGACTGTCGGATCGTAATAGATTCATTGTGTATAACCGGATGGACATTTTATAAACGATTGATTTCCGACAGGCTCCTAGGATACTCGATCGACATCCGAACCACAGCAGCGTCGAGTCGGCCTTTGAGGACGCGACCTAAGCGACCAACAGAACAAGCAAGCGGAACCAGTCTCAGAATGACTTATTCTGGGACGGTTCCTATAGGCCCCAGCACAATTAACTCGACGACGCTCGTCTGGGTCGGAGCGGCGAGTCGGCTGAATAGACGCGAGCTTAGCGACCCACACAGCAAGCAAACGGGCGCAAACAAAATCGATTAGATGTTGTTGGTGCCCTAAGTGGCCTGGCCAGCCAACCACTGGCTGAGGGGGTCAAAATAGAAGTCGACCCACCCTTGTTGGTAGCGACTGCCCTGGCCCACCGGAATCTGCGAGTGGCGAATCTTGACTTCGCAGCCAGCAGGTACCGCCGCAAACTCGATCACTAGCACGGAATTCTGCTGCTCGGGGACAAAATCAGCGGTGCGCCAACTTTGTTCAATACGTTGATTTTCAATCAGGTTGACGTATCGACCACTGATGTAGCCATCCCATGCTGTGAACTCAGCGCCAACTTCGGCCACACCAGTCGCCTGCCCTCCAGTGAATTCCGCGTGCAGTTCTGGATCGGTCCATGCCGCATAAAGCCGCGCTGGCATTGTAGAAAAGATAGCTGAGATCTCAAAGCTGTCCATGTCGCCCCCAACTGAACTCGTCAAATTACCATTCAAGTGGCGCCAATAGACCGCAGTGTCGCAGGTTGCCACCGACAACGGTTCAAAGCGCGGCCTGTCGATTCAACCCGATTGTGCGTGGGGTCGCAAGTGCAGTTCCGTCCGCCGGTGCAGCGTCATAGCTTAGGAACTTTCCCAGAATAAGTCATTGCGGGACTGGTTCCGTTTGCTTGCTTTGTTGGTCGCTAAGCTCGCGTCCCCAAAGGCCGACTCGCCGCTCCTGTGTTGCCCAGATCGATCGAGTCATTGGAGGACAGTTCCTTGGCTGAGGCTCTTGGCAAAATGCTGGCTTCAAGCCGGCTGCCCTGCCCCGACTACTGACCGTTTGCGCTGCCGCGGCGTGGGCCGCTTTCGTTGACACGCAGCGGATCAAGCCCCGCGTAGTAAGCGCGTGTGGGACGATTGAACAACGCCTTTGTCGTCAGGACCAACAGGCCAAAGGCGATGAACAGACCGCGCACGGCCCATTTGGTCATGTTGAACAGAGCATCCTCCTTCTCCAGTTCATTCATGATTTTCCAGCGGCGCGCAAAGCCATCGACTACCGCGAACTCACGCTTAGTCGCTTGCTTGAGTTCCGCGTCGGGCATGCGATCGACGTCACGCAGCTTCTTTTCCAACTCGCGCTTGCGTGGGTCGTAGCGGTCGCTAATCTTGGCCAGTTCCTCAAAATGGCGCTTGGCGGACGCCTCTTCAGTCTTATGGTTGGCGTCGACACGTCGATCGACCTCTGTTTGCCGTGCTGCCTTGGCATCGCCAATTTCTCGCTCAAGCCCAGCCTTTTCGTCATTGAGCCGGTGCCACTTGGGACCTTTGCCTTTGCGCCCTGAACGCCAGCCCATTTCTTCTTGAGTCAGCTCAGCCATGACTGCGTTGTATTTTGTGCTCAATTCGTTGACCCGACCATCGTAGGCCGGCACTTCAAGGTTTTCACGTCTGACAGGCGGAGTCTCTTCCTTGAGGCGCGTTCGCGATTTGCCCTCTTCGGTAGCGACATCCTCAATATCCTTATGAATATCGCCGCGAAGTTGGTGTCGCGCCGCCTCTCGCACCCCTTGCAACTCGCCATTTAGGCGGCCCTGAATGACGTCGTGAAAGACCATCATTTCAACCGGAATGGACGTAATCGCCGCAAACAAAACGACGACGATAACGCGCATTAAAATTGCAGGGTTCAGGAACAGCGGCACTTTGCTAGCATAGACGTCAGCGGTCAACACAAAGCGCTCGAAAATGATGATCACCAGCGAAATCAGAAACGCAAACAGGACCGCCAAGATCCAGCCCGGCCAGCCCATCGCATTGACAAATACCCAACGAAATCCGAGCGTCCACGCCAACATGTCCATGCAAAACTGCACGGTCATCAGCAGAATCCCAAATCCGGCTTGCGCTTGAACCGTGCGCGGCATCGGTCCATGTTCGTCCAACACCAGCAGCCGAATCAGCGGCGTCAGCCACGTCGGCGCGTACAAGTCCATAAATGGTGCCGTCTGAGCGCGAGTGTGCGGCGTTCTGGGCACAGGCTCGTCGGCAGGGCTCGTGCCCGTCAGTGACGAAGGTTTGCGAGTGGTCAACGAACCGCGGTCACTTGCCGTGACTCCGAGCGCTGGCGCCGGCAGTGGCGTCTCGTCACTGTTATCCGCGTATTGAGCGGCATCAGTTGAGTGATAGCCTTCGAAAGTTCGTCCGAGATCGGGTTCACGGCCCGTCATGGAATCGCGAACCGAGCCCGAAATCGGCTCGAGGGACTTAATCGAAGAGAGCGCCATTGTAGGAAACCAACTGAGGAAAATTCAACGGGATAACTAGGGGACTCAGCTCAACGGAACGTAGCGGAGCGAGCGCGGCCCAACAGGCTAACACGTGATCATGCCTATGTAAAGGTTTTTTCGCGTTTTTTGGCCGTACCGAGCCGTCGGTTGCCCTTGCGCGCGGTCTGAAATCGCCGCACACTTGGTCACATGAGCACACCCGCGCTTTGCAGCCGATTCATTCACCTCCGCTCCCTGACAATGTGGCGCATCGGCGCCCTAGTCGGGTTTTGGCTGCTTGCCGCAGCTGGCGTTGCGTTGGCCGAAGAGCATCCGCAAGTCGTGCGAACTCATGCCAACGGCAAGCCTGCGGTGATTCAGTATTGGCAAGCCACCCTTCACGTTCGCGATGAGCATTTTGAAGCCGACGGCGTTCGCACCATGAGCGTCACCTATAGCACTGACGGTCGGCGCTTGGAGTGGTTCAAGCTGAGTCGCAGTGGTTCGGTTCAGGCCCAGTGGGCGACCGAAGATGGCCAGCGAAATGGCGACGAATTGTTGTTTGATGACAGTGGCCAGCGCATTGGGATGATCCCTTGGCGAGTTGGCAAGCGCCACGGTCGGGCGCTGGGCTATGCCCCTGATGGCAAGGTCGTCAGCGAAATAACTTATCGCGATGATGCTGTTATTGGTCCACAGGTGACGTTTTACCGGACAGGTGAGCGGCGAAGTCTTTGTCCCTTAGTTGATAATCGTCGCCATGGCATCGAGACTGTGTTTGACGAGGCTGGCTGGAAAAAGGCGGAAATACCCTACAAATTTGGCATTATCGACGGTGAATCGCGCTATTTCGCCATTGAGGGCTACATCGCAGCTGTAATCCCGTGGCGACTAGGCAAGACGGTTGGACCCGAAACGCAATACTATCGGTCGGGTAAGAAGAAATTGGTTATACCTGTGCGGCCTGATGCCACCCGCGACGGCGACGCCATTAGCTATAGCGACGATGGCGCCAAGACAGGCTACTTGCCGTATCGCGATGGTTTCGCCCAGGGCTGGGAAATGCGCCTGGATCGCAACGGCTCCAAAGAGGCCGAAGTTGAGTGGAGAAACGGCGAATCATGCTGTATGGTCAAGTACTTCTGGCCGACGGGGCGACTGCGGGTCGTGCAAGATCTTGTCGATTTGGGGCGCGATGGCACTGAAACTCACTATTTCGATGCACCTGACTACCCCAAACCGATTCGGCAGATGCTGATCCCATTGCTCAAAGGCAAAAAGCAAGGCAAAGCAACGACATTTTATGAGGATGGCTCCACGGTATGGTCGGAGTCCGAGTATGACAACGACTTGCGCGAGGGATTCGAGACTCGCTACTACGAAACCGGTGAAAAGAAAGCTGAATTTCGATGGGACCGCGGTCAGTTTGTCGGCCGAGCGCGAACCTACTGGAAGAATGGCAACCTGCAATCGACCTTTCCGCACGATGGTGGCGCTGGCACCGGGATGGAGTCGCGCTTTGACGAGCAAGGCCGACTGCGATTCCAAGTCGCTTTGGTGCGCGGCAAAAAGCAGGGCGAGGCCAAGCTCTTTGATGAAACGGGCGCACTGGTCGCGACCATCACCTACGTAGACGATGTCCAAGATGGCCCGGAAACACGCTTGCGCGGTGGCAAGGCGGTCGGAGTGTGGCTGTGGAAGAACGGCGAACTGGTGAGCAGCCCCGTTGAAGTCCAGCCAGACTCGGTTAAGCCTCCGGTGGCCGGTGTCGGCACTCCGCAAACAGTGGAAGACAAAGATGCAAGCCCAGCCCAGGTGACCGAAGCGGCTAAAACTGTAGGCAACGTCGCAATGCATGAGGCCGCCGCAGCCAAAGCGAAAGCCGTGCCAGTTTCCAAACGAGTCGGAGACGTAGATGGCGTTGTCCGCACCTATTGGCCCAATACCAAGTTGCAAAGTTCGTACCCGCTGCGTGGCAAGGGTACGGAAGTGCAGTTTCACGATAATGGCGAAGTGTCCCTAGTGGTTCCGGTCGTGGAAGGGGTGCGTAGCGGCGTAGCGCGCATTTTCGATCGAACGGGACTTCTGTGGGGCCAAGTCGAGTTTGTCAAAGGCAAAAAACACGGCGATGAGACCAGATTTGGCCGCAGTGGTGAGCGCATCGCCGCCCTTCCCTTTCGCCAGGGTGCCGCGTTCGGCATCGCCAAAACATTCTATCCCGACGGCACTTTGCAAAGTGAGTACCACCATGACACTGCACTGCTAAACGGGACAGAGATTCAGTATCACCGCTCTGGGGCAATTCGCCTGTATGTGGCGTTGCGGTTTGGCCGCAGGACCGGCACGGCGACGATCTACACGGAGTCCGGGGTCAAGTGGGCCGAAGTTCCATGGCGCGACGGCAAGCGCGAAGGTGAAGAGGTACGCTTTGATGGTAGTGGTATGATAATATTGAGACTTCTCTGGATTAGTGGCCGAGAAACGGCCAAACCCTAGAGAGTTGCGCATGCCGGCAAATCGGAGCCCGCTACGCATGGAACTCGTTGAGCGGCAGGTGGAATGTCGGCCGCAAATGCGGACCACCGCGGGGGTTTAGGGGCGGCGCGCCCCCAAGTTTCTAGCTAGGAGCCTGTCGGAAATCAATCGGTTATAAAATGTCTATCAGGTTATACACAATGAATCTATTACGATCCGACCGGCTCCTAGCCAGTCAACTATTCTCAACTGTCCGACAACTGCCCGGAGTAAATCCGTGCAGTTTCAGACAGT
>SHZD01000147.1 GCA_009692465.1 Myxococcales bacterium | reverse complement strand
CTATTGCGATCCGACAGTCTCCTAGCTTCTCAGATATTCTCAACTGTCCAAGAACTGCCCGGAGTAAATCCGTGCAGTTTCGGACAGTTGCCGCCGTCTAGCCAGACGGCGCTAGGAGCGAGTCGGAATACTCCGACACGCTCCTAGCAGGTGACGGTCCCGTGACCGACAACGCGGGAAGGCAGTCGTTTTTCGTTGCAACTCAGAGCAGTTTTGCGGCACCCTACTGCCCCTTTGCAGCGCAAATGCGCGAGGCCACTATGAGCAGTACCTTTGATTTACAAGCAAAAATCCCCAATAACGTCCAGCTGAGTTCCGACCGCCGTCTGCAGCGCGCGCTAGAACATTGGCAACCCCAATTTCAAGCGTGGTGGCAGGAAATGGGCCCCGAAGGCTTTCAGGAGAAGGACATCTATCTTCGCACCGCGATTGGCGTTTCTGGTGACGACTGGGCGCATTTCGATTACGTTCGCATGCCCGATTACCGCTGGGGCATTTTCCTGTCTGATCAAATTGCCGATCGCAAGGTGCCGTTTGGCGACAACATGGGCCAGCCGGTGTGGCAAGAAGTGCCCGGCGAGTACCGGACGGTGCTGCGGCGGATCATTGTGACCCAAGGCGATACCGAACCGGCGTCCGTCGAACAGCAGCGCCGCTTGGGCTTGACCGCGCCGTCGCTGTATGACCTGCGCAACCTGTTTCAGGTCAACGTCGAAGAAGGGCGTCACCTGTGGGCGATGGTCTACTTGCTGCACAGCTATTTTGGCGCCGACGGCCGGGACGAGGCTGAAGAATTGCTGGCCCGCCGCGCCGGTGACGCCGACAAACCGCGCATCCTCGACGCCTTCAATCAGCCGTGCAACGATTGGCTTTCGTTTTTTTGCTTTACCATGTTCGCGGACCGCGACGGCAAGTTTCAGTTGGCGTCGCTGGCCGAGTCGGGATTTGACCCACTCAGCCGCACCTGCCGGTTTATGCTCACCGAAGAAGCGCATCACATGTTCGTCGGCGACACCGGATTGGAGCGGATTGTGCGTCGTTCCGCACAGTTGACCAAGCTCGACCCCAGCGGCGATGCCCGCGCCCAAGGTGGCATCGACTTGCCGACGGTCCAGCGATTTATCAACTTCTGGTTTTCGTATTGCCTCGACCTGTTTGGCTCCGAGATTTCGAGCAACGCTGCGGATTTCTTTGGCGCCGGCCTCAAGGGGCGCTTCAACGAAGAAAAGCGCTACAGCGAGCACACAGCGCTCGGTCAAACCAAGTCAATCTTGATGCCAAAGAACGGTCAATTGACGTCGGAAGACATCGACTTGCGCAACGCGATGAACGAAATTCTGCGCGAGGACTACGTCGATGATTGCACCAACGCGATTCGGCGCTGGAGCAAAGCGGTGCAGTCCGAAGGCGTTGCTTTCGAAATTAAGCTGCCCAGCCCGCGCTTTCACCGCCATCAGGGCATCTACGCCGGCACCCACTGCGACTTGGACGGTCGCATCATCAGCGCTGACGAGTTTGAGCGCTGCAAGGCGCAATGGCTGCCGTCTACTGACGATTTGGCCTATTTGCGCTCTATTATGCAACCGGTGGTTGAGCCGGGAAAAATCGCCAACTGGATTGCGCCACCCAAGAAAGGCGTTAACAACAACGACTTTTCGTTTGAGTATATCAAGTTATAGTCGTAGGCCGCTGGCAAGCTGACAATTCGGACGGCAAGATCAGTACGCAAGATCAGTACGCAGGGACTTCACAACATACTGTAAATACGGCGATATTGGCGGCGGTGCTTTCAATTGCCCCCTAGCCTAATTCGGGCCAAACCCTGTTAACGGCATCGCTGGTTTGGCGCTGTTAGCGGAGGCAGTTCCGGAATTGATCGGTACACTGATCGGTACACAGGGACTTCACAACATACTGTAAGCATAGCAGTATTTGGCAAAGACGAGGCAATTCACTCGGCAAGGGTAGTCGCCCAGTCGGAGCCGACGGTCTCGCCGACCAGCCGCCGCCAAGCCGGCTCGATGACCTGCGAAATCGCGTGCGCCCGCAACGCTACCAGTTGACGACCAGCGACCACGCCGCACTGTGCCGGCAATTGGGCGCCGACGTCGGCCGCGCGCAGGCCTTCAACGGCCTGAACAAACGCCGTTTGCATCGCGACAAGCACATCAGCAGCGCCCGTCACGCCAGCGCGAGATTGGGCCCACTTGGCAATGGCCCACGATAACTCCGCGTGGCGAGCTTCGTCGTCGGCAATTTGGCCCAAGGCCGCCTTGAGGTCCACGTCAACGGCCTGTTCGCTGGCGATCCGCGCCTCCAAAGCCGCGCAAGTTTCCACCACGCAACCCTGAGCGACTGCGCTCGCGGCAATGGACGCCAAATTGGTGTCAATCGCCACCCCAACCATCGTCAACGGTCCAAACGTGCGCCGCTTGCCGTCAAAACGCTGCGCCAACGTCAAGCACAACTGGGCGTGCCGAACCTCATCGGCGCCAGCCAGTTGGGCGCGTTCCACTAGATCAAGCGGGGCACCGACCGCCAAAAGTTCAAGCGCGAGGCGAGCGAAAGCCGCGACGGAAGCGTGCTCCATTTGCCCTGCATTTTCCCAGTGTTGTGCTAGGACCGGCAACAGATCCGCAGGCACGGTTGCGAGCCACGCGCCACCTGTGGCCCCGCCGTCGCCGTGGCGATTGGACACCGGTCCGCAGTCGACCACTTCGGCCTTGCGCCAACTTCCTTGGACGACAAACGGCCGTCCAATCGCGCACATCGGCGGCGAGCAGTACTTTTTGCCCTTGGAGGTGTCCCAGGTACATTCTTGGCCATTGGGGCAGTCGGACTGCGCACCGCAGCTGTCGCCGCTGTTTTCGCAGACCATCGCCGTGCTGCCGTAGCCGAGGTTTGCGGTGTACGACACACAATCGCCGACCGCGCAGTCCGCGCCGGAGTTGCACTTGGCCGCCACACAGGTGCCAAATTTGGGCCCGCACAAGCACAAGTGCCCCGAACCGCAGTCGGCGTCGGTCTCGCAAGAGCTGGCGCAGTAGCACCACACGCCGGGCCCTAGCGACGGTTCACAGTGTCCGCCCTTGACCTTGGCGCAATCGACGTCGGTCTTGCATTCGCCTGCCGGGCCGCCTCCGCCGCCGCTGTTGCATTCCTTGCCGACTTCGGGCAACACCGACGGGCAAGTGACGATCGCGCGTCGACGCAACATGCCATTTTTGCAGGTATCAACGCCGGTATCGATGCCTTTGGCCATGACCGGCTGTGGGTCGATACATGGGAAAGGTCCGCTGGGTTTGCCGGCATCGACAGCAACGTCTTTAGTGACGTCAGCCATGGTATCGACTTTGACCTCCGCAGTCGCATCGCTAGCCGCATCGGGGACGGCCTGGCCCGCGTCAGTCGCCGTATCCTTGGAGGAATCGACAGGTGCGGTCGCGTCCGGGACAGTGGCGGAGCCTGAGGCGGAGTCTGAGGCGGAGTCTGAGGCGGAGTCTGAGGCGGAGTCTGAGGCGGAGCCTGAGGCGGAGTCTGAGGCGGAGTCTGAGGCGGAGTCTGAGGCCGAATCAGCAGCCGAATCAGCGCCCGCATTCAACTGGGCGTCGGCAGTCACTTCGCCGCCACCACCAGTATCGGCAGAACTACCAGTATCTGAGCCAGTTAGGCCGTTGCCCGCGGTGGTATCCGCGCCGGCACCCGCACTCGCCGTGCCACCAGAATTGCCGCAAGCGCTAGTTGCCAGAAAAGTCGCAGCGGCGGCTCTCAGCAAGTCGTGAAGTTTATAGCGTTTCATTTCGCCCTCCCTTGCAGCGAGCCTAGCGGTTTATGGGTACTGTTGCAATTTTGCTTGCGGAAAAAAGACCAAGCGTCCACTTGCCGCGAGCGCGGTGGCCGCTTACCTTTCGCGCCGCCAGCTTGCTGAGCCAAGGACCACGCCATGAGCATCGACCCCAATAAAATCATCTACTCCATGATCGGAGTCGGCAAATACTACGACAAGAAGCCGATTCTCAAAGACATTTACCTATCGTACTTTTACGGCGCCAAAATTGGCGTGCTCGGCTTGAACGGCTCCGGCAAAAGCACGCTGCTCAAGATCTTGGCCGGAGTTGACACGGATTTTGTGGGCAAGACCACGATTTCTGCCGGTTATTCCATTGGTTACTTGTCGCAAGAGCCTGAACTTGATCCCAAAGCGACGGTCAGGAGCATCGTCGAGCAAGGCGCCCAGGCCACCGTTAACCTGATGCGCGAATTTGAGCGCATTGGCGACCAACTCGGCGAGGTGACTGACGACGACGAAATGATGAAACTCGTTGATCGACAAGGTGAACTGCAGGAACAACTCGACGCCGCCGATGCTTGGGATCTCGATGCGCGGCTGGACATGGCGATGGACGCTCTGCGCTGCCCTGCGCCAGAGGCATTGTGCGGTGTGCTGTCCGGCGGCGAAAAGCGGCGGGTGGCCCTGTGCCGATTGCTGTTACAAGCCCCTGATATTCTGTTACTTGATGAACCGACCAATCACTTGGACGCCGAGTCGGTAGGCTGGTTGGAGCAGCACCTGCAGCGCTATGCCGGCACCGTAATTGCCGTGACTCACGACCGCTACTTTCTGGACAATGTCGCGGGCTGGATTCTGGAACTCGATCGCGGGCACGGGATTCCGTGGAAAGGCAATTATTCCAGCTGGCTGGAGCAGAAGCGTGCGCGACTGGCCACGGAAGAAAAACAGGAGAGTGAACGCCAAAAGACCTTGCAGCGCGAGCTGGAGTGGACACGGATGTCGGCCAAAGGTCGCCACGCTAAAGGCAAAGCGCGCATCGCCGCCTATGAGCGCATGCTGACTCAGGATAGTGAGAAGCGCGCCAACGATTTGGAGATTTTCATTCCGCCTGGACCGCGGTTGGGCGACATTGTGATCGAGGCCAAAGCAGTGCGCAAAGCCTTTGGCGACAATTTACTGTTTGATGACATGACCTTTGCTCTGCCGCCCGGCGGCATTGTTGGCGTCATCGGTCCCAACGGCGCGGGAAAGACCACGCTGTTCAAGTTGATCACGGGGCAAATCACCGCCGATGCGGGCAGTTTTCGGACCGGCGAGACTGTCCAAGTTGCCTACGTCGATCAAGGCCGCGACGATCTGGAACCCGACCAGACGATCTGGCAAGTGATTAGCGAAGGTAAAGATGTGCTGGAGCTCGGCAGTAAGACGATGAATTCACGGGCTTATGTCGCCAAGTTCAACTTTTCAGGAGCCGACCAGCAGAAAAAGGTAGGTGTGTTGTCTGGCGGCGAGCGCAATCGCGTCCATCTAGCGCGCTTGTTGAAGTCGGGTTGCAACGTGCTTTTGCTCGACGAACCGACAAACGACTTGGATATCAGTGCGTTACGGGCACTAGAGGACGCGTTGGAGAATTTTGCCGGCTGCGCAGTAGTCATCAGCCACGATCGCTGGTTTCTTGACCGCATTGCCACCCACATCTTGGCTTTTGAGGGCGACAGCCGTGTGGTGTATTTCGACGGCAACTATTCGGAATACGAGGCGGATCGCCGGGCTCGCCTGGGCAAGGACGCCGACCAGCCGCATCGGATTCGCTACCGGGCGATGACGCGCATTTAGGACCAGGACACAACAAGTCGTTCTGTCAAAGGTCCTTTTGCCTGCTCAGTGGGTCGCAAGTTCCCTTCTTTGCAAGACAACTCTGCGCTGTGCCGCAATACCGAACGATCGCGTTGTTTTGCCGCAAATCCTTGGCTAGTTTTCAACTCATTCGTCAGGGTTGATCGCAATAAACTCCGGTGCTTCGCTAATCACGCAATCGTCGGCCTGGCTCGCTGCCCCGCCGTGGCCGACATAGCGAAAAGTCGAAAACTCTCCATCGCAGTCGAGATCGGCATACGCGCTGACGGTGAATTTGGATTGCCCGAGCGTGCCCTCTCCGTGGTATTCGTAGATATAAGCATGTGGTTCCACCAATTTCCACTTGAGCGCGCCCCACAGAGTCCGGTTCCACTCCATTTTGGCCGGCAAGCACAGCCCGTTGCCGTCGCCTACTTGAGGGTCGCAACAGCTCTTGGCCAGCGAAGTGCGAATATCCCCCAGCGGAAAACTGCAAATCGCGCGGCCCCCAGATTTGCCATCCATGCGCGGTTTGACGTAGTACACCGCTGCCGCTTTTGACAACCGCGCCAGTTCACGCAGCGCTTCGTCTTGATTTTGGCGCTCAAGCAACCGCGGCACGCCCACCGCAGCAACTAAACTGGCCATCGTCACCGCCGCGACTGTCACCACAAGTTGGCTATTCATCGCGGCTAGAAACAAGCCGACGTTGTCGACTGGCATGAATAGTAGGTGCACGCCGCCGTCCCGCCGTCCTGTTTACCGGCGCAAAACTGCCACTTCTTGACGCCACAGCATTTGAAATTCGAGCCCGCCTTGAACAAACACTGGGCGCCGGACTTCAGCCCGCAGCCGCCCCACGCGCAACTGTTGTTGCACACTCGATTTTCACACGGATCGCCGCAGTTAGAATCGGTGGTTTGCGGCGTGCACACGCCCTGGCCATTGCAAGGCCCGTACGCGCTCCACGCGCCCCAAGCACAACTGCCATTGCAGGTGCGGTTGCGCGTGTGGGTGCCGCAGTTGCCGCAGCCGGCCGATTGGCTTTCGCTGGTGTTGGCCTTGCATGCGCCTTGGCCGTTGCAGGTGCCCCACGCGCTCCACGCGCCCCAACCGCAGCTGGCGCCACAAGTGCGAGTGCGGGTTTGTGTGCCGCAGTTGCCGCACGCTTGCGACTCGGATTGGTTGTCGTTGGGCTTGCATATGCCTTGCTGTTGTTTGGCACACGCACCGCCGCTGCAAATGCCTGGGCCGCAGGCGTCGTTTAAGAAGCTGCAATCCTTGGGTTGTCCGCTGCACGAACCAGCGTTGCAGGTGTCGCCAACGGTGCAGCCATTGCCATCTTCGCAAGCGGCACCCGAATTAGCCGGTTGCGCGTTGCATGTCCCGCCCACGCATTGGCCTTTGCCGCACGGGCCGTCGAGGTTGCTGCAGTTCAAAGTCGTGCCCTTGCAGCCGCCGCCGGCGCAACTGTCGCCGGTGGTGCATGGATCGCCGTCGTCGCAGCTGGCCGGCTTGGATTTGGCCGAACAGGCGCCGTTTTCGCAAGCGCCGATGGTGCACGCGCCGTCAAACTTGCTGCAATCTTTGGATTGTCCGATGCAAACGCCGTTGGCGCAGGTATCAACGGAGGTGCAGGCGTTGCCGTCATCGCAATCGCCGACTTTGGGAGCGGTGAGGCAGGCCCCAGCTTGGCACAGTCCCTCGGTGCAGGAGCCGTTTTTAGCTGTACAATCCATGGGTTTGCCCTTGCATACCCCTAAGCTGCACTTGTCGGCGACCGTGCAGGCATCGCTGTCGTCGCAGCTCAGGCCATTTTGAAGTACGTATTGGGTCTTTGATTGCAACGGGTTGCAGACTTTGCAGACATCCGTTGAGTCGACAGTGCCAGCAGGCACGCATTGACCGCCGATCGTGCAAATGCCCGACAGCGTGGTGTGAGCGCAGACACCGCTGCCGTCGCAGCCGTCAAAGGTGCACGGGTCGCCGTCGTCAGGGCAGGGCTTGTTGGCGGCGACACTCTCGGTGCTGCAACCCTTGACGACGTCGCAACTATCAATTGTGCATGAGTTTTTGTCGTCACAGTCGAGTTTTCCACCGCCGACGCATTTGCCGTCGATGCACTTGTCGCTGCCAGTGCAGGCGTCACCGTCTTCGCAGCCTGCGCCGGGTGGCACTACGTTCTTGCACGAGCCGTCCGTGTTGCAACTATCTGTAGTACAAGGGTTACCGTCATCGCACAGGCCCTCGTCGGTCTTGCCATCGCAGTCGTCGTCGATGCCGTTGCAGTTCTCTGGCTTGGGTTCTGGGGCAGAACAGGCGAGGCCACCGTCCTTGCACACCTGCTTACCGCCTCCGCAAGTGCCAAATTCATTGCTGTTTTTGCACGAAGTGGACCCGCCAACCTCGTCCGTGTTGCCGTCGCAGTTGTCGTCTTGGTTGTTGCACGTCTCGACCTTCGGGGTGCCGGCGTCACACGGGCTCAAGCCGGCGGGCCCGCAGCTGCGTTTGCCGCTGCAAGTGCCAAACTCGTTCTTGACTTCGCAAGGGGTGAACGCCTTGCGAGCTAACGAAATTGCTGAACATTTGCACTTGCCGGTCCCCGAAGTGCATTGGTGGATGGCTTTGCCAGTATCAGGATCGATGATTTCGGTGCAGAAATACCCATTGGGGCAGTCGCTGCCATCGGGTTTGCAGGCGCCGCCGCAAAATGTGCCTTCAGTTTCTATGGTTATGCATTTATTGGTAGTTTCTCCGTTTTCGTTGCACTCGGCCGTGGTGCTGCACGGCTGGCACAGGTGTAAATACTTGGGCACGCAAATGAATTTGGTGTCTTTGCCGCCTGGTACCTGACTGCATTTCCAACCGTCGTCGCAGCTGGTTTCGCATTCCTTGCTGCACACTTTGCCCTCAGGGGCTAGTACGCAGTAGCCCGATTGGCAGTCTTCGTTTTCCGCGCACGGCTTGCCAAAATCCGCCGGGCCGACGCTGAGATCGAGCTTGACGTCTTTGAAGCCGGTGTCGATCTGGCCGGTGTCGATCTGGCCGAGATCGTTCAAGCCGCTATTCAAATTGCCGCCGAAACCGTTGCCGTCAGCTGAACCAGAGCCACCGCTGCTGCCAGAGTTGATGATGCCGTCGTCGCTACAACCGTTAGTGCCAACGACTACCGCCGCCAGAACCACGATACTACCCGAACAGCGGGCAAACTTGAGACTTCGTTTCACGCAATACTCCAAATTTAGATACGGTTGCGCGCCTAGACCACGGCCCCGGGCGCAGGCCGCAACGCCGCATTTTCGCAAAGGCCGCCCAATGCAGCAACCATGGCTCCGTCAACTGCGGGCCAAGCCGGTCTGGTGGCCCCATGGCCAGCGGTTCAAGCCACGGCGAAATTTAGGATTTTGGCAATTGTGGGATGATCCACACCACATCGGGGCCCAACCCAAATTCACCACCGAAATTCCCCGCGGCCCCCGATTTGGGATGCCAGTGCCCTGTCGCTCGCTGTCGCTCGACAAGGAGCAAGGAGCTTTTCTGTCAGGGGCGTACTCTCGCACGTCCCTGGCAGAAAAGTGACGCAGTGACGCCCAGATGCGCCCAAAGCGGGGGATCGCGGCCAACGTTGTGCCTTGCGGGTGCCGCCCCAGTGGGTAGAATGCAATCGGCGGAAGCAGTAGCTGATGGCGCTTGGATGTACGGTTGGATGAATCGAGAAACGACGACGATCGCTGCACTGTGGTTGGTCGCGGCGGTAGCTGTGATCGCCTGCGAGGCAACACCGTCAGCAGACGACGACGCGAGCGGCGCCGACACCGCAGTAATTGGCGAGAGTGGGCCCAATCCCGGCGATTCGGTCAGCACTAAACCCCTGTCGGCTGTCGGCGGTAGCGACAAGACTGGTAACGGCTGGATCGATTGGTCGGGCACCAAAGTCACCCCAGAAATCCTAAAGGGCCCCCAAGGCGGCCAGCACATCTGGGTCAGTGCCCGCACTCGCAACTTGCACCCCAAGAAAGCACGCATCTCGGTGACTATGTTCGTCGAAGGGCCGGCCGGTGACGAAGTGGTCAAGCCGGGCACCGTGGAAATGACCGCAACGCTCAAGTGGGAAAATGACTACCTCGTGTACACCGGTCTGCCCGCGTTCGTGAAGGAACCGTGCAAAATTATGGACAAAAGAGTCCGGGTTGAACTTAGTGTTGACGACCTGTATGGCGTTCACGCCGATGACAAGGCGTGGATTACGCCGATTTGGACCGGATTTTGCCAAGAAAATCCGTAGGTTGTTAGTTGAGTGCGTACTGATCCCAAGTTGAGTGCGTACTGGTCCCACCTCGATCCGCGGTCGTCAACCGACCCTAGAGCGGGCGTCTGGCTGACTCAGCACGGTCCTTGGCATTTCTGAGCCAACGGCGCCGACTGCCGGCAAAAAATTGTTGATATTCAATATGTTGTGAAGTCCCTGCGTACTGACCAGCGTACTGACCAGCGTACTGATCGACTCCGATCTAGCGAGCGCTCTCGGCGATCTCGAGGACCGCAGCCGCCGACGGCCTGCACCGCGGCGCCGCGGACCAAATCGACGGGTACGTTCCAGAAAACGCTTTACATCTGGTATGTTGTGAAGTCCCTGCGTACTGATCACTGCGTACTGATCACTACTGATCACTACTGATCACTTCCGACCAAGCCCGAGTATTTCGTCGCGGGGATCGGCCGTCGGCACCGGCAAAACATGGGCGATCAAGGGCGCCACGCCGGCCCCAGTTTTCGCCGGTACCGCGTCCATGGCGTGCTCGGCCAAGGCTGTGATCGTCAAGCTGGGAT
Source organism: Myxococcales bacterium (assembly GCA_009692465.1). Lineage (GTDB taxonomy): Bacteria > Myxococcota_A > UBA9042 > UBA9042 > UBA9042 > SXRM01. The sequence goes on along the minus strand of SHZD01000147.1, from coordinate 3,945 downwards.
TGACGCCCAAATTGGCAGGCATGACAGAGCCATCGCAGATCCACAGGCCCTGATGGCCATGCACGCGCTGTTGTGCATCGACAACGCCCTTACCCACCGCGCCGATCGGACACCCGCCCAGAATATGCGCCGTGGTCGGGATATCGAGCAGCACTTCGTTGACGGAACTCATCGCAATCCCGTCGATTTTCTTGGCAACCCGGCGCGCAACCTCGTTGCCAAGCGGGATGTAAGTCGGATTGACGGCCTGACCAACTGGCAGTTCGGTCCGCAGGGTGCGCTGAAACGGCGACCACCAGGCGCGCCGCCATACGGCGTTGAGGCTGTTGTCCAGCGTTTGCATGACCAGCAGGATAATTCCATGCTCAGCCCAGCCGAATTTCCACCAGGTGCGCACGAAGGCGATCGGATTGCGCAGGACTGTTCCGAGCCAGCGCAAGCCGCGCGGGACCCGCCCTCCGCCGTCGGTTAGCAGCGTTGCCAACAGCGACATGGCGTCTTGGCCCTTGCCATAGCGCACGACCTCTATGTGGGTGTCTTTGTCGAAGTAGGCGCCCGAGGTGATCGCGATGCCTTTGCTGAAGTCGTCGGGCACCCGTGCTCCGGTGGCGCCGCAGATCGCCTCGCTATTGGTGCGCAGCTTGTGCCCCAAGGATGCCGGAAAATCAGGCAGTAAGCCCAGTTCGCACGATCGCATCAGCAACGGCAAGGTCCCCAAGACGCCGCCTGCCAACACCACCATTTTGCTGCGCAAAGTCTTGCGGGTACCAAACCAGCGCCCCAAGCCGATCGAGGGGCGGACCCGCACTTGCCAACCTTGATCGCCGCGGCTGGCCGGGCCACCGCAGACTTGGATCGATAGGGCTTCGGTTTCCGGCACGATGGTGGTTCCCAGGCGCTCGGCTAGGTACAAATAGTTCTTGTCTAGCGTGTTTTTGGCCCCGTGCTTGCAGCCCGTCATGCAGGCGCCGCAGCGAATGCAGCCGGTGCGCTCCGGGCCTTTGCCGCCAAAATAGGGATCAGGCACTGTTTCGCCAGCTTTGCCAAAAAATACACCCACATCAGTGGTCTTGAACGTGTGCTCTACGCCCATGTCGCTGGCGATTTCGCGCAACACGCGGTCGGCCGGCCCATACACCGGGTTGGCGACCGCGCCGAGCATCCGTTGGGCGCGCTCGTAGTACGGTCGCAGTTCTGACTGCCAGTCGGCGGATAAGTCTGCCCATTGGGGATCGCGAAAAAACGGCTCTGGCGGCACCAAAAGCGTGTTGGCGTACACCAGCGAACCGCCGCCCACTCCGGCCCCCGACAAGATGAACACGTTGTCTAGCAAGGTCATTTTCAGGGTGCCGACCATGTAAAATGCAGGCGCCCACAGCGATTTGAAGGCGTTCCAGTTGGACTTGGGAAAGTCGGCCGCTTGCCAGCGCTTGCCGCGCTCAATGACCAGCACGCTGTAGCCCTTTTCGGACATGCGCAGGGCGGCGACCGAACCGCCAAAGCCTGAACCGATGACGATGACGTCGGCATCAAAATCGGCCTGTACGGCAGAATCGGGCATGGGTACCTCCGTGGCCCATGGTGCCCTAGCCCTGCGCTGCTGACCAGCACTCAAGGTCGGGCCGCCTTCGCCATTTGCTGACGTTCAATGTCGCGCCGCCGTTGGTGCTTCAGGTAGGGGTTTGGAGCACTTAGCCCGGCCGCGACGTGATTGTGGAAGCACCAAATCGCGGCAAACCAGCGCATCTTGACCAACTGGCCGCCAAGTCGCAGGCTACACACTTGGAGGCAGACTATGAGCACCCACGATGAGCCACCCGGCGAACCGCTAATCGACGCGACGCGGCCGCTCGGGGTCCAAGCCAAGCGCACGGTGGTGCCACCTGAAGCTGCGGCTAGTTCGACCGCCAGTCTTGACCCTCTCGCGGCAAGCAGGAGCGATCCAGCCGCCGCCCTTGCCGATATGACCATGCCGGTCAAGATGATGCGCTCAGGGGCACCGCCAGTGGTGCAAGTTGTCGCCCCCAAACCCGTGCAACCTGCAGTTCAAGCGGCCAGCGCGCCAAGTGCAGCCGAAACTTCCAAAGGCGATTGGGGCGCGGGCAAGCCGTTGTCCGGTCGCTACGTGATGATCGACAAGCTGGGCGAAGGCGGGATGGGTACGGTGTATTTGGCCGAGGACCTGCTTTTGCGGCGCAAAGTCGCGGTCAAGACCTTGTGGGAGGACGAGCTGTACGAAGAAGCCGATATTGAGCGTTTTCGCAAGGAAGTTGCGGTTGCGCACTCTGTCAGTCACCCCAATGTGGCGCGGACCTACGATTTGGGCGAAGCCGGTGGCGTGCACTACATCACCATGGAGTACCTGCGCGGTACCACATTGATGGGCCGTATCAAAGAATCTGGCAAACTACCATCCAAAGAAGTGCGTGAAATTGCAGTGCCTTTGTGCCGCGGGCTGTATGCAGCCCACAAAGCGGGGGTCGTTCACCGCGATCTGAAGCCGGCCAACGTGATGCTGATCCCCGGCGAGCGCAAAGTTTCGGTTATGGACTTTGGCATCGCCGCGATGGTCGCCGATAAGCGCGATGGCAGCACGCAAGCCACGCGGCGGGCCGATTTGCGGCAGATCAAGAGTTGGGATGTGACTTCCGCGGGCTTGGGTACGCCCGTCTACATGGCGCCGGAGCAATGGGATCAAACCACCGGCGACGCCAGAACGGACATCTATGCGCTGGGAGTGATTCTGTATGTGGCGCTGACTGGTCAGGCGCCCTTCCACGCGGACAGTGCTGAAGAGATTGGCAATCTGCACCGGACGGCGCCGGTACCCGACGTGGCCAAAATTGTGCCGGACGTCGATAAAGATCTGGCTGCGCTGATCCGCCATTGCCTGGCCAAAAAGCCCGATGACCGGCCCCAGTCGATGCACGAGATCCTGGAGCGATTGGAACGGCCCGACCGGCTGCGGCAATTCGCGACCCAGCTGGCCATGGGAACGCTAGGGGCGGCGGCGGCGCTTTTTCTGGTAGGGTTTGCGTTGTACCAGCTGGTGGCGTCGGCGTTGATTCAAGAGGTGCGACCGTCGCTGCGAAGGTTGGCCACCGTAGCGGCCATGCAGCTGACTGCGAGCGACTTGGACCAAATTCGAGTCGCCGCCGACATGAGATCGCCGGCCTACCGCAATGTGGCATCGATTGTGGCGCGAATTAAGGAGGAGAACCCTGATGTTATGGCGTTCTACGTCATGCGGCCCGGGGCCCGCCAAGGTGACTACACCTACGTGTTCGACGTCGAGTCCGCCGATAACGACGCCAACAAGAATGGCTTGATTGAGCCCAGCGAAGAGGGCAATCCGCCAGGGCGTGCCTACGATGGCCGCGCCTATCCGATGATGGCAGCGGCGCTGGCGACGGGCCGACCGCAAGCTGACAACAATTTTGCCCCGGATGCGGGCAACCCAATGAACGTCGTGTTATCGGGTTACGCTCCAGTGCCGTTGGGCAAGAAAGATGCCGGCTACTTTGTCGGCGTTGATGCTTCCAGCGAACCCTTGCAAAAGCTGCGGTGGGCCTTGCTGCTGGCACTATCGGTAGCCCAACTGGCCATTATGGCGACACTGGGGGTGCTGCTGTCGCCCAGTCGGCGCTTTGCTAAGTCACTGGAGTCCGCAACCACCGCCGTATAGGACCCCCAGACTATGGCCGATGAGGACAGCGCAACGAGCGACATACCCGTGCCGGTGGATCCGAACCGCCACCGCGTACCGTTGCCCGCCCACGCGCTGCGCCCGTTGCGGCCGCCCCAGCCGTTGGCCCAAAACGCTGCCGGTGCCCAAAACGCTGCCGGTGCCCACAACGCTGCCGGTGCCCACAACGCTGCCGGTGCCCACAACGCTGCCGGTGCCCACAACGCTGCCGGTGCCCACAACGCTGCCGGTGCCCACAA
>SHZD01000146.1 GCA_009692465.1 Myxococcales bacterium | reverse complement strand
AACTGCCCGGAGTAAATCCGTGCAGTTTCGGACAGTTGCCGCCGTCTAGCCAGACGGCGCTAGGAGCGAGTCGGAATACTCCGACACGCTCCTAGAGAGCCGATCAAATAAGATTTGCTCGGCGTCTCAGTGCTTGCTTTGTGGGTCGCGAGCCAGCGGCACTTATTCAGTGGCCTGCGGGTTGGCGTCAGGCCGCTCCGTTTTGTTTGGGAATTCTTTGAGGTTCCGCGTTAATGGGTCGGGTCTCTAGGCTTATGATTCGAGAAGGTGTTTGCAGTTTGGATGGCGGGGATTACTGACACGCCACGGCCCACAGCGCGCCAAGGTCCAATGTGCCGACTGGCAGCGCACAACTGGCGTCCCGGTACGTTTCCGTAGCCACTACCTGACCTTGGCGCAGCCACACTGCGTTGACCAGCGTCGAACTGGTGCAACCGCCGGCATTATCGCGCCGCAAATGCGCCAATAGCGCGGCGAGTTTGGGCAAATCTGCAGCCGTCAAGGCCGGTTGGTGGCACAGCTTGGGCCCACCGCCCAAATGGACAGGGTCCGCGGCTTGCTGTGTATCGGCAAGCGAAAACCCAGTTGACGCGGCATCATAGATCAATTCTCCACCAAAGTACCCGAAACAACTGGTGGTTGTAAACTGCATCACCAACTTGTCGCCCGCACGCAACCGATGGCTGGCAATCAAGCCCTGTTCGGTCACCGCAGCCGAGGTCATGCCGCCGTCGATGGTTTCGGCCCCGCTCCACAGGGTCCCGCGCTTGTTGCGCAGCCACTTTCCTAGCAGGTCCAGCCACGGCTGCGCGGGGCCGGCAGTGGCCGTCTGACTCCCCAACACGCCTACTGTTGCCTTGTTGGGCAGACTGGGCACGCCGATCGACGGGCGCTCGCGGATCCGGTGCAGCGGCTCAACGGCGGTGCAGGGCAGGGTGAGTAGAGTCGCGATAATCGTGACAAGTAACCGAGTCTTCCAGATAGTGTGTGTCATCTTTGCGGTGCGAGGCCACATTGGGCCGTCGCGCTCAGACGCCATCAGCCGCGATGCGGTCTACGGGTCGGGCAAGTGCGTTCTTGACTTCCTTGACGTCAACGTCTTTGTCTTGAAACGCACGGTCCGTCGCGCCGTGTAGACGGATTCGATCGCATAGCGCGCGGCGGGCAAACGTGGGCCCCCAGCGATCCCCCGCTTTGGGCGCATCTCGGCGTCACTGCGTCACTTTTCTGTCAAGGACTGACGAGAGTACGCCCCTGACAAAAAGTTCCTTGCTCCTTGTCGAGCGACAGCGAGCGACAGGGCACTGGCATCCCAAATCGGGGGCCGCGGAGAATTTCTATGGGCAATCCTGGCCCGCATCTCCTTGACCACCCACGACCGCGCGCGTATTCTAACCGCCAAGCAAGGCAGCAGACCAACTGCCTGCAGAATGGGCGAGATGCACAAAATCGGAGCGCTTTTGCTGTGCCTACTCGGCGCGGCGTGCCAGCATCCGGGCACTTTGCCGTCCGCCGATGTGCCGCGCGCCCATGATGCCGCCGCCGATGTCGCCGCCGATGTCGCCGCCGATGTCGCCGCCGATGTCGCCGCCAATGTGCCAGCCGATGTCCTAGCCAGCGCCGACGCGGTTGTGGACGCGGCCGTCTCGCCGGACGCTGTCGGTCCCCTAGACGCTGCTGGCGACACGGCTCAGGCTGACCCTGAGCCCGCAGAGGCCGTCGTCGTCGCCGATTTTGCCTGTGCGGACAATGGGGACACGCCAGAAATTAGCGACGCAAGTGGCGCCACCAGCACGGTAGATGTGCCGATTGCGACTAGCGAAACGGCTGCAGGTAGCGACGATGGCGGGCCTGTACCACCGTCGGCCAACCTGTTCATCGAACTGACCGGCAAACCGCCGCTGCCTGGCAACACGTTGGTGGTCCAAGTGGTGCCCGCTGCGATTGCAGCTAGTTCAGAGCCATATGTCGCCGGTTCTGTCACTGTATTCGACGGCCCGCTGCCTATTTTGCCGGTTAAACTGCCGCTCATGGTGCCGGCTGGCAAGTGGGCGGTGGTCGCGATGCTGTTGGCGGCTGGGCAGCCCATACCTCAAGAAGGTGCCGTTCATTGTGCTGCTGGGGCGCTGGCTTTCGTTGAACCGACCACCGCGCCAGTCACGATTGCGCTGCAGTTGCAAAAGATGAGTGAAAACAACACCACTTTAGCGGATGACTGTCTCGATCCCACTGGGCTGCCTACGCAGGTGCCGCCGTTGTTGGCTGAGCAACTGTGGGTGACAACGCCAGCCACCGCTGCCGGTGGCGCCCATTTTGTCGGCGCGCATGTCGTCAACGACCGCCTGTGGATTGCCGGTATCCAAGACGGCTTTGTCAGCTTTGACTTTGCCACTGACGCGACGGCGACCGTGACGGCGCCCATGCAGAATTGGCAAGTTCACGGCGGCGCCATGTGTAACCGCATCGCCAGAAACGGCAATACCCTGTTTTGCGCTTCGCGGGCCGGCTATCTGCACATTGGCAGCATACCGGCTGCTGGGGCGGCGCTAAACGTCGTCAAAACCTATGTAACTGCCGGAATTGGCGCGACCGAAGGCCTTGCCGTGAGCAAAAACTGGCTGTACATCGCGCTGCATCAAGCCGGACTGACTGCCATCGCCAGCGCGCCGCCGTATGGCCAGCCCAAATTCACGGTGCCAGCGCCATTGAACGACGTCTGGGATGTGCAGCCACTGGGCGAAAAGTACTTGGTGGTGGCCAATGGCACCAAGGGCGTGGCGGTGCTGGATATCAGCACGGACCCGCTGGCGCCGACGATAGTGGGCCAGCTGCCGCTCGCTGGAACGGCCGCCTACCTCGATATCCTCGGCATTGTCGCGGTGGTCGGGGCGCTGGGCGGCGGGCTGCACGTCGTCAACCTCGGTCAACCGATCGCGCCACAACTGGTCGGGACGCTGACGCTGCCGGCCAACGTTTATGGAGTGCAATTGACCAACAGTCACATCTTTGCCGCGGCTGGGAGCCATGTGGTGGCGGTCGCGATGCCCCCTTTGAGCACTGTCGGTCCGCTGTTTGCCCGCGCCGCACTGGCGAGTCCGCACTTTGCCTTGGACCTGGAGGTGCACGGCAATGGCGTGCTGACCGCCGAGTTTCAATCGGTTCGCCGGTTGGTGATCAACGCCAGTCAATCAAAGGACATGCCGGTGCTGGTGCCACTGGATTACGCCACTTCGGCGGTGACTGCGGTAGGCGCGACGATGACGGTGCAACTGCCGGTCCACAATGCCGGTGCGCTGCCACTGACGGTTGCCGAACTACTCTGGCGCGAATCGCCGGCGCTCAACGTGCCGATTGTCAAGGTGCCGGGGTCCTGGACGGTGGCGGCGGGCGCAAGCATCGTCATCAAGGCGACGGTGACCAAAACCCAAAAGGGCGTGCTCAACCACGAGTTTTATCTCAAACTGCCCACCGCCAAGGAGCCTTCGGCGACCGTGCCGCACCGCGAGACCACCTGGCCTCAGGTTGGCGCCAAGCTGCCGCCGATGCCGACCTACAGCGATGGTAAGGGTAATTTGTTCAACATGGGCGACCACTTCAAAGGCAAGGTTGCGGTGTTGCTAGTAGCGGCGCAAAGCTGCCCGGTGGCCTTTCAAGCGCTGGCGGCGGCGGAGCGTGACCTCGGGCCATTGGTCACAGCGGGCACAATCGCGGCCTTGGTCGTCAACCCCTGGGATACGCCGCTGACGGCCGAAGTGGCGGCCTTTACCCCTAAGCTACCGGTGGTGTATTCGGGCCTGACCACCAAGGACAACCACGACTGGTCGCTAGTGTTGGACGTCGAGCTGGGTCAACCGGTGCTGTTTGGCCCGCCCATGCCGGTCGTGTACGTGGTCGGCAAAGACGGCAAGATTGTGTTGGCGCGCTGGGGGTATCAGTCGCAACGGGTGTTGGCGGCGGTGGATGCGGCGTTGAACCTGTAGCGCGGCCGACCTCAGAGCGGCCGACCTGTGAGTGGCCGACCTGTGCGCGGCGCTGGACCGCTGGTGTCAAAATCACTTGAGCAATTGCAGTGATTGCCCTGTAGTGACGAACTGGAACCTGAGTTCAGCCCACAGTCCATCACAAATCCATTACAAAGTCTTGCAATCCCAAACGGTTGCTACACACCTCTACATGCAGGATCTGCCAAACTGTAGGGGTTATCGCAGCGGTGCTGCGGTAGGGAACTCCATTGCCGACCACCCTGCGCCTTGAACCTGCTGAGCCGAAAAGCGGGCCGCGGCGTACCCAAAAACTGGGGAGGGTGAATGCGTACGATTCATGGTGTATAACCGGATAGACATTTTACAACCGATTGATTTCCGACAGGCTCCTCTACGCTTTCGGCCCCCTTGCTGTGCAGTCAAGGTGTCACAGCGGGCCATTTGCCGCATCTTGGGCAGTCGGGCACACTGGTCACGAATTGTGCGTCAATCTCGCGCACATTTTGCGCAGGTTTTGCGAACATTGAGCGAACATTGTGCGAACATTGTGCGAACATTGAGCGAACATTTTGCGAACATTTTGCGAACATTGAGCGAACATTGAGCGAACATTTTGCCAACACTGTGCGTTGGCATCCTTTGAACAACATCTGATTATTGCGAGGGTTTATGCTGAGAATTGCGCCGCTTTGCACCTTGGCAATGGTCGCCGCAACACTAGCCTTGGTGGGCAACGCCTACGCTGCGCCGACCCTGCGGGTGGCGGTCATGGACTTCACCAATACATCGCCGAGCCGCGAATACGATGCCCTAGGTAAAGGCCTGCAGTCGATGATTGCCACCGACTTGGCGCAAGTGCCGGCCTTTCAGTTGGTCGAACGTGCCCGCCTGAGTGACATCACTGCCGAGCTCAAGCTGGGCAAAACCGCGCTGGTGGACAAGGCGACCGCCGTCAAGCTGGGCAAGCTGGCCGGAGCGACGCACTTGCTGGCGGGCACCTTTGCCGTGGTTGGCGAGCAAATGCGCATCGATAGTCGGCTGTTTGCGGTCAGCGACGGCACCGTGCTGCTGGGCGAGAATATGACCGGCGAAAAGGATGCCTTTTTTGAGCTGGAAAAGGCGCTGGTGGTCAAGATTGTCGCCGCCGCCGGCGTGGTTCTGGCGCCTAAAGACCGCGGAGTGCTGGCCAAGGTGCACACCACCGATTTTGAGGCGTTTCGCAGTTATAGCCAAGGGATGGCACTGTTTGATGACAAGAAATACCAAGAAGCCATCGCAGCACTGCGGGCGGCTGCCAGTCGCGATGCCGATTTTAAGCTGGCAGCCGTTACGTTGGCCGAATACCAGCAAATCATCGCCAGACTGCAGAGTCGCGCTGATGAACTGCAAGCCAGCCAAATCGAAGTCGAGAACCTCAATCGCCAAAAGTTGGCTGGCGGCGAGGCCGAAGTGATTCAAAAGCTGTTCGCGGTGGCCGGTGACAAGGACGCCAAGGACCCGCTGCCGCGGCTGGCGGCGCTGTATCTGCTTGCGGTCGTGTACGGCAACATTAGCAGAAATGCCTCGGATATCAGTAAATTACAGGAAATCGAAGACCGCTTCGCTCTGCAACGGGTAGCCGATACCTTGGTCCAGAGCTATTGGACAGGTGCGGTTGGGCTGTTCCCGCGGCTGCCGGCGCTGGTCCGCGACCAGTTCAACATTGCGCTGCCCAGTAGTGTTGCGGAGTTTACCAAAGAATTCACAGCAGTGCGCGAGGAGTTGCAACGCTACGAACCGACCGGCTGTGCCCACACTACCGACCGCGCTACGCAATTGTACTGCAATTTAGCGTGGTACGCCGGCCGTGACGACCCGGTTCGGCAATTGCCGCGGCGGTTGCGGCTCGATGTCGTGCAAGAGGCTGACTTGTATGCAAAACTCTATCAATTGGCCGGGCAAGCAAAAATCCAAGGTCAAAACAAGTTAACCATGCTTCGGCAGCTGGCGCTGGCCTATCGGTATGCCGCCGAATTCAGTAAAAGCAGCGCACTGTTCACCAATTTGGCCGGCGCTTTGTCCGATCCGGGCGAAATTCGGGCGATTGCGGCTGAACTTGAACTCAATCGCCAGGGTGCCGAACTGGTCAGTCGCCCTGCACATTCGAGTGCGGCGCGCGAGTACTTGCAGGCCGGGTCGCTAATCAGCACCGATTTTGACAGCGTGGTCGAAACGGCAGCCCAGATTTTTACCGGCCCGACCATCGCGCCGCGCGGTCTGCAACGCCTCAATCAGCACCGCAAGTGGCCGTCCAGTGGGCGCTTTGGCGGATCAGGGACCGATCTGCCGCTGCAGGTGGGTGACCAGACCGCGTGGCTGCTGCAAGCGAACTACTTCGCGCTGGTCAGCGGGCCACGCACGAATTTGTATACAACCCAACAATTGCGCTATTTTTTGGCCAACGCTGAGGACGCCATCGACAACATTGTGCTTTTGCACGGTTCGCCGCGCAAGGACGTGCAGTTACGCTTTGAAATCAGCTATGTGCCGGCCGCGGATTGGTGGCCGCCGCAGCAGGACCCCTATTCACACACCAAGACGCTTGCCGAGTTGGGTATTGATGTGACAGGCAAGCAGCGGCCCGAAGTTGGCGTTTTATTTGGCATTCACCATGTCAATTGCGATCCGCAGACGGATGCCAAGACCGGCAAAGCGGCAGTGGTGCGGCCGATGCGTGGGCAGCTGCTGGCGCTGCACGGCGACAAGATTGGGCTGTATGAAGTGATTGAGAGCGAGCGGGGCATCAACGGCGCTGCGGGCGTGGTGCCACGAATTAAGCGGTTTGGTCGCAAGCTCATCGGGCAGAACAGCGTCAATTTGCAGGCGGTCAAACTGGCGGTAGCGGTCGCCGTAGTCGGAACCAAAGCGACTGTGACAGTCAACGGCAATTCGGTGAGTTTTGCGGTAGAGGCCGAGCACACGGGCATCGTCGGTTTGTCGTTTCGCGGTGCGGGCTTTGCGGCGATTGGGGCGGTGGTGGGCCGGTAGTGGTCAGTCGCGGAGGGGGGGCCGACGCGGCGTGCATGGCCAGCTAGGGCTGAGGCAGACTGCCGCGACTGAGCCAAAGCGCGTAGGGCCGGGCAGGAGGAAACCGTGAAACGCCAAAAAGAGTCGTGGCTAATCGTGTGCTTGATCGGCATTTTCGCTTTCTCTGTGACCGCATTTGCCGGCGACGCCCGCCTGGTGGGCAAGTGGATCGCCAGCCTTGGCGCCATGGATATCGCGCTGCAGTTGGCCGCAGACGGCACCGGCGTGATGGCCGGCGAGCCGCTTCGCTGGCAAACAAAGGGCCAACGCTTGACCTTCGAGGTGGATGGTGACGCCAAGACCTACGACTACAGCGTCAGTGAAGGCAGCTTCACGTTTGTCGATGAGGAACAGGATCGCACGCTGGTGTTTCGCCGCGACACGCCCACGCCGCCCGAAAAAGGCGATCCTGCTAAGCCAGACGCCAAAAAGCCGGACGCCGACCCACCGATCGCGGCCAAACACGCCCCAGTGGACCCGCGCGTAGGTCGTTGGCGCGCCGATGACGGTTCGGAATTCGACATTGGTGCCAAAGGTACTTGCCGGATCGGGACCCGCACCGTGGGCTGCAAGCTCAGTGCCGATACCCTTCATCTTGAAGGAGTGGGCAGCAAGGCCGCTGCGTGTGCCTGCAAGGTCGTGGCCAACCAGTTACATCTGACCCTAAACGGCAAGCTGACGGTCTGGCAGCGGGGAGACACCCCGAGCGCCTTGCCGGCTGAGCGAACTGCAACAAAATAATGTGGTTACGTTGCATGGTGGCTGGCGCGCCGAGCGCCTCGCTCCGACAATTTGCGCTGTAGCCGTTGACTTGGCGCGGGCTGTTTAGGTCCTTGGGATTCTTGGATCAGGATTCCCCATCGAAATTCTCCGCGGCCCCCGATTTGGGATGCAGATCAAGAAGCAAGGAGCTTTTCTGTCAGGGGCGTACTCTCGTACGTCCCTGACAGAAAAGTGACGCAGTGACGCCGAGATGCGCCCAAAGCGGGGGATCGCGGTGGATGCTCCGCGTTGACTTGCGTAGTTCGCCGTCCCACCCTTGGTCCGCTGCGCGAGTTGGCCGAGCTTGCCGATACCGCACCGCCACCACCGACTGCGCGGCCGAGAATTGCGATGTCGCGGTACCACGCCCTTGCCACGGCCAAACTCCCAGGTTTTGCCGCCATTTTAGTGGTACACGCCTGCGCTGACGTCGCCGCGCCGACTGACGTTGTTGCCGTTGCCGCCGATTGTTCCTCCACTGCCGGCAAACCAGGTGGTGGCTGCTGTGCAGGCGGCCAGATTTTCGACCCGGCGAAATCGAGCTGCGTCGCTGTGGGTCCAGTCGATTGCCCAGCTGCGGCAACGGCAGGCGTCGATGGCTGTGTGCCGCGCTGGTGCTCGGCATGGCAGTCGGACGCAGGTCAAGCGTGTGAGCCAGCTACCGCGGATTATGGGCTTGTTTCAGTGCCTTGTGCGGCTGCCGACCTAGGTTGCGCGGTTGGCTATTGGCCCGATCCTCAAGTCGGCGGCGCTTGCGTGCCTGCCGGTGCCCGCCAAGCTGGCGGTAAATTCGGCGAAGTTGCAGCTGCAGAACCAAGCGCCGCTCCGTGGTGTGCACAATGGCTCAACCCCGCAGGCCAACCCTGTGCCAGTGCCCAGTGGGACTGCCAACCCTATGCCACAGACTGCACTTCGATGACAGCAGGGGCCGCATGCGCCGTCGGCGAGGTGCCCCAACCCAGTCAAGGCTGCACCGCAGCCGGAGCAGTGCCGGTGTGTCCGCCGGGATTCGTTCAAGATCTCCCAGCTAAAACAACGGGTTTTCCACCGTGCAAGCCCGACCCTGCTGACTGTGGCAGCGATCCGTTTGGCGGCGTGGCCGAGGGCAACGGCAACCTGTTTGTCGACGCCAAAGCCGCAGTCGGCGGCGACGGTTCACGCAGCAAGCCCTTTACCAAAATCGCCGACGCTAAAGCCGCGGCCGGTACCGGCGTCACCATCGCTTTGGCGGCGGGAAAATACTTCAATAACGCGGCCTTTCACAACCAACAGACGCTGCAGGGGCGATGCGCCGCACTGGTGACCGTCAGCGGCAATGGCCTGTTTGCTCTGGGCACCTACGGCAAGCAACCGCAGACCGAAATTGTGGTGCGCGGCATCACGCTCATCAACCAAGGCATGGCTCCGATCGACCTCGGCGCGGCGGCGATGGTCCAAGGCGGCGAACCAGCGCTCAGGCTCGAACGCGTCCACATCAGCGGCACTCGCATTGCCGCCATCGACGTCCACGGTAGCGGCGCGCGGCTGGCGATGGTCGATTGCGTGATCGACAACATGCAGACCGGGCAGTTTTCGGGCAAGGATGGCCTGGGCATTAGCGTGAACAGCGGCGGACGTTTGGAGTTGCAGCGGGTGCGCATCAGCGGTGCGCGGCGGATTGCGCTACTGGCCCGCGGCGAAGGAACTGAAGTGGTCGCCCGCGGCTTGCTCATCGACAACACGCTGGTTGACCCCAAATCGGCGCTGTTCGGTCGGGCGATTGGGGTGCAAACGGGGGCCAAGATGTGGCTGCATCAGGCCGTCATCCAACACAATCGGGATATCGCGGTGTTTGTCAGCGGCGCTGGTTCGCGGCTGTATGGCGCTGGGGTGCTGATTGCCGATGTGCAGAGTTTGGCGACCAAGCCTTCGTTTGGCCGTGCGCTGGAGGTCAATGGCGGCGCTCAGGTGCAGTTGGCCGGGGCGCAGATTCGCCTGCATAGTGAGCTGGCGTTTCTGGTCGGCGGCGAGCAATCGACTTTGCATGCGATCGGCCTGCTGGTCGATGGCGCGCCTGCCACTGCAGACGCTGGGCTGCAACGCGGTGGCGGCGGGGTGGCCCAACAAGCGGCGCAGTTGAAGCTGCATAACTGCCAGTTGCGAACACTGCAAGGCCGCGCTCTGGATATTCACGATGCTGGTACCGTCGCCGCGCTGAACGAACTGGCGATTGCCCATGTGCGTGAAGTCGATAGCGAAACCCGCGAAGGCATTGGTCTGGCGGTTCTGAGCGGTGCAGTAGTGACCATGCGGCGCGCCCACCTAGCTGATACCCAAAGTTTCGCCGTGTTGGTCGCCAAGTCGGGCTCAATGCTGGACGCCAGCGATGTGCTGGTCAGCGCCGTCCAAGCGACGACGTCGGGCACCTTGGGGCGCGGTTTTGACATTCAAGAGGGGGCGCATGCACGACTGGTGGCGGTGCGGGCGACGGGAAGCCCGGATTGTGGGCTGTTTGTTTCGGATGCCGGAAGCACCGCGAAAGTAGCTGGCTTGTTGGTGGATCAAGCACCAACACCACCGATTGGCGGTGCCCATGGCCGCGGCGTCACGGTCCAGTTAGGGGCCAATGCCACGCTTGCTGGCGCCACTATCACCCAGGTTTTTGATGCCGCGGTGTACGTTCGCGCCCAGAATGCCAAGGCGATCCTTGCCGGGGTGGCCATCAGCAGTGTGGGTCCGGTCGGCACGCCGCCGCAGTGGGGCACTGGCATCTATGCCGCGGAAACTGCTCAAGTTGCCGCAACGGGTTTGCAGGTGGTCGGTGCACATACCGCCGCAGCTCTGGTCCAGGATGCGCAGTTTGAGGTTGCCGACGCCGCGCTCGGCTATACCAAGGCGGGCAATTTGCGCAAGTCCACGGCCGGGACGGGGACCTTTGCCGACGGCGTGCTGGCGACCGGAGTCCACAAGCTCAGTTTGACGCGGGTGGTCATCAGCCATTGCGGGCGGCGGGGTTGCTGCTGGAAGGGCCGCTGGCAGCAAGCGTGTCGGCGTCGGTGGTGCGCGATAACGTGTTTGGGGTGGTGCGCCAGAAGGGGTCGACAATTAACCTGGCTCACAGTGCGGTGGTGGACAATTCGCAACAGAATGACGCTGGCGACGCTGGATTGGCGGTGCCACCGGCGCCGGCGCTGGCCAAGCTGGATGTGGTGGGATCGACGGCGGCTAAGAGTGGGGCTGCTGCGGAGGGGCCGAAGTGATTGTCCCTACTTCTGCCCCTTGCCTTGCCGAGACCGCCCATTTCTTTGGCGTTGGTGATGAGTTTGCGGTTGCCGGTGCCCAAGTCGATTTCAAGCAGGTTGGTGTCACTAATGCCGTACAGCTTGCCGTCGACGATTTCGAAGGCGCGGATTATGAACTGTACGCTGTCGTAACCGCCGCCGACTACGGTTTTCATAGTGGTCTGCTGATTAGCGTCTGGGACCAACGTCAAGAACTGGCATTTGGCGAAGGCTTTGTCGAACTTGACGACGCCGCGGCCCGGCATGTTGATGTAAGCAAAGTAGAAGTTGCCGGCCGCATCCATGGAAAAGCCTTCGGGCACCATCTGCACGACTTTCCTGCCGGGCAAGGTCGAGCCGTTGGCGCACCGCGTGGTGGGGTCGGCCTTTTCTTCGTCGAAAAGCAAGGTGCGATCGCCGCTGCTGGGGTCTATTTTCCACACTTTGGGCGGCGCGATGTCGCTGGTGCCGCCGACGCCGTACAGCATGCCGTCGGCGCGGCGGTTTCACCACCGGCGGCGGCAATGGCGGCCAATGCCAATAATTTCAGCGGAGAAAGTAGAAGTTTCATGCGGTTCCTCTTTGTTCGCTTGGCAGCAATAGGCCGCAGGCGCGTGCATACTCTAGCCAGCCGCCCAGCAAGCTACACCCTGCCGCGATCTATCACGGCTGACCGGACGCGCTTGGGGGCTGGACACACTACACGGCGGCGGCTTGGGCCGACTGCCAAACTTGGTGGACGAGGGTGGCCATTACGTCATGGCTCTGGCCTAAGCGGTGGCCGTCGGCGACGATTTTCAACGGCAATCGATTATTTACGCAGAAGAGTTGAACAGCAGCCAACGGCACAATGTCGTCGGCGTCACCGTGGAGAACCTGCACTGCCAACGCCGCAGCCACCGGCGGCACCGCAACTTTCTCAGGCAAATGCACTGCGGGGGCCAGCAACACGAGCCCCGCAACTCGGGTCGGTTGCGCCGCTGCATACAGCACCGCCATCAGACCGCCAAACGAAGAACCGACGAGCACGTAGCGGTCAGGCGCGGGTAGCGCGGCCGTAACGACTTCCAAGCGGGCTTGCACATCCAAGAGGCCTGTGCAATCGGGGGCCAGCACGTCGCCCAACCCTAGGCCCGATAACGTTTGGAATTTACTGCCATGCGGCCCGGATTCTAGGCCATGGAGAAAGACGAGTCGCAGCGGCATGGCAATTCCTAGGTCGGCACAGTGCGGGCAAATTGCCACGACGGCTGCACAGTCTACCGCGCGAGTTCGGCGATGCAAACACGGGTGCCGGCGGCGATTCACGCTATCGGCGCAACTTGGCGTCCTAATGCCGGGCCCCTATTCGTCAGCCGCCAAACCCTTGCACTCACGCGCGATTTGCGCTAAACTGGCCCGATGAAGGTGCCCACCGCCGGTCGCATTGCCCCCTTGGCCCTGCTGGCTGGCGCTTGCCTTTCGGCGGCCGATTCCGGCGATTCAACCAGTAGTTCTGCGCAGTTTGACGTTTCGCAACTACAAGTTGCCAATGACGGCGCTTCTGGCGACGCAGCTGAGCTGCGCGACGCCGACGCCGCTGCCGAAATCGCGATCGCAGCCACCCCAGACACCGCCAACCCGCGGGCGGCCGATGGGCAGACCACTGGCGGCGAGGACCAGACGGTTGCTGATCAGGCCGCCGCTGACGGCGTGGCTGCCAACGACATCAAAGGGTTGGACTCTGCTCCAGACGCGCAGCCCGATGCCGCGCAGGCCGCCGATCAATCGGCCATCGATGCCACGACTAGCGAAACTGGCACGGACACTTCTGGGTCGGACGCTCCGGCGGCTGAAATTGCAGCTCCGACGGACACCGCGCCAGTACTCGACACCGCGCAGGCAGCTGATGCGATCCTAACGGACACCGCGCCTGCCACCGACGTCGGCTTCACCGTCGATACAGCTGTTGCAGATACCGCCAAAGCCGATGTTGCGCCCGCTGTTGTGTGCGGCAACGCCAAATGCGAGGCGGGCGAAACGTGTGCCGCCTGCCCCAAAGACTGCGGCTGCGCCCCGGCAACGGTGTGCAGCAACGCCAAGTGCGTATCGAACTGGCCGCCCGCACCGATGCCGGCCGAGTGCGCGTTTGCGGCTAAGGTGTTGACTTACAACCCCAAAGGCTGGTCACACCTGGCCGACGCGATGGCGGCTGACCCTGCGCCGTGCGCCGACTACTTCATTCACTTGCCTGCCATCGCCGGCGATAAGACCCAACCGCGTGGCAATCCGGCGTTGGTCGGCGTTCATGCCTTGGGCGGGCGCTTTCACGCCATGGCCGAATTCCATTGGGGTGGCTGGTGGGACGTCGCCGGTATGTCTTGGCTCCAAAAAGGCAAGGAATTTCGCAAGCGCATGACTGAAAAGGGCTACGTCCCCGGCCGCGACCATTGGGCAATCAACGAATTACCTTCCACAGTGCGCACCGACAAAGCTGTGCGTCAAGCCGTGCGCGACGTCGTTCAAGGCTTGTACGAGGGTCCTGCCGGTGCCCCAGCGATGGGCGGCGCGGTGTACATCATCGGCATGGGCCAATCGACTCAAAATTTCAATGTCTACAAACCGGCGATGAAAGACTGGACGCTGGACGCCGGCTTTTGGCAAGACATGAATGCCTACGTCAAATGGTGGGGCCAAGAGGTCTATGGCGACCCCGCGACCGTCTGTGTCGGGGCTGCGACTGTGGCTGCGCGCTCCGAAGCGGTCAATGTTTTCGCGATGCATCACGCGCGCTTAGCTGATGTCGGTCCCGCCGGTGCCGCCGCTGCTGGCGCGTTCTTTGACGAAAGCTACACGCCATTGGGGTCAGCAGCGTGGAACAGTGATGTGTTCAACACCAACAAGCTCACTCTGGACCAAATGAAGCACTTCGCCAGCACTCAAGTCTACGCGGCGCGCGCTTGGGCCGCAGCTAACAAGGCTCCGGATGAGCGAATTGCCTTGGCGTGGAACGACCAACTCGACGGTGCCACGGTCGCCCAAGTCCAAGAACTCGCCGCCCGGGTGGCCAGTGCGCTGCGCTACGCCTACGACAAGGGCGGACCCGCCGCGAGCAAGGCCTGTAGCCCAAGCGGTGCCTTCACCTGGTGCGGTTGCGCAGTGGCCGGGGCGGCGTTCAATCCGCTGTGGAAGACCACGTTTGCTGCTTGGTAGGGGCCCGTGCAAAATCAAGTCATTTTGCGCTTCAGCCCAGTGCTTGCGTGGTGGGTCGCTAACTCGCGGCTTCTCAAGCCGACTCGCTGCTCCGTTCTTTTCGCTGATCGATCGAGTCATTCTTTTACACGCCCTAAGAGGGTGTTTACATTCATTGCCGAAGCGAGCCCAAACAGGCGCCCGCAAGGCGAGGCGGAGGCACTCTGACGACTGAGGCGCACTTGTAGTGCGTCGCAAGGAGGAAGAGGGCTGACAACAAAGCATGGCGGGGTCGATGAGTC
>SHZD01000145.1 GCA_009692465.1 Myxococcales bacterium | reverse complement strand
GGCAAATCGAACCATTCCCTCTGCGTCGTTGGCACCCGCGAGCAGCCCGACCAGCGCGATGAACAGGATGTCATCGAGGCGGTGGCGCTTGCCCAGATCGGCGCGAGGATCGGAAATTTCGGAAAAACTCTTTAGAAGTTGAATATATCCAGTCTCACGCATCGCAGTGGTGCACCCCAGTGGTGCACCGCAGATCACTGGTCTGCGGCTCGCCATACGATCGCAATCACCGCAAACCGTCACGATGTGATCCGGTTGCGGAGTTTGCGATCGCCCTGGAATTTGGGTGACCATGTCTAGCGACGGCGCAAACTCAATGCTACCATCCGCCCCGCTTATCTGGGCTGAGCGTGCCTGTTGCCGCCGCGCAGATTGAGGTTTTTGAACACATTGACGTTCTTGGACATTAAACCCAAGCCTGCTTGGCAGGTTGGAGCGCAAATTGGTTATGGCCGCCTGCAAGCTTGTGCGGATTAGTAGTGGCGCTGGTCAGCAGGAGATCATCCTAAGCGACGTCACCACCATTGGCCGCCAGCCGACCAACACCTTGCAGATCGTCGATCGCTTAGTGTCCAAGGAACACGCCGTCATTTCGCGGCGCGCCGGCACCTCGATTTTTCTGCTCACCGACCTGGAGTCGCGCAACGGCTCGTTTTGCAACGACCGGATGGTCGAATCCAGCATCGCCTTGCGCCACAACGACGAAGTGCGGATCGGCAGTACCAGTTGGCGCTTTGTTCAGGAAGACCTCGACACCGTTCGTACCGCCGGCGCCGACGCCCATCACGAACCGGCACCCGTTGAAGAACCGGTCTCCGCCAGCATCCACGCCACGATGCAAATCGACTTGGCGAGCGATTTTCAGCGCGTCGATTTCATCTTAGATGACAGGATGTTGCGGGCTGACTACGAAAAGCTTCGTTTGGCCTATGTGTTGTCGCAAGACCTCAACTCCGCGCCCGACATCGACACGGTGCTTGAGCGCCTGCTCAAGCGCATCTTCGAGTGGCTGCCGATCGATCGCGGAGTGGTTCTATTCGTTGATACCAAGGCCGGTGGCGATCCAGCCGACCACTTGTCACAGGTCGCGATCCAACTGCGGCCGGGTGCCGGACTGACTGCCGAAGACAAGGACATCAAGGTGCCGCGGTCGATTCTGCGCCACGTGATCTCCAAACGCGAAGCGGTGCTGTCCACCGACGCGCGCTTGGACGCCCGCTTTGGCAACGCGGCGTCGGTGGTGTTGCAAGGCATTCGTTCGTCGATGACCGTGCCGCTGCTGAGCACCGATCGGCTGCTGGGCGTGCTGCACGTCGATTCGCTGATTAGTTCAGGCCTGTTTGCCGAAAAGGACCTGTCGGTGCTGGCGTCGGTGTCCAGACAGGCGTCCATTTCGATCGACAACGTGCTGTTGCAACGCCGCGTCCTTGAAGAAGCTGCGCTGCGGTCCTCGCTGTCGCGCATGTTGTCGCCCAACTTGGTCGACCGTATCGTCTCTGGCGATCTGGTCATCGAAAAGGGCGGTGCGCAAAAGCGCGTAACCGTGATGTTTGCCGATATTCGCGGATTTACCAGCTTGACCGAGCGCTTAGCGCCGGTCGAAATGGTCAACCTGATGAACGAGTACTTTGAACGGGTGTCCAACGTGATTTTTGCCCACGATGGCACGCTGGATAAGTACATCGGTGACGCGGTGATGGCGTTGTGGGGGGCGCCGCTCGGCACCGACGACGACGAAGTGCAGGCGGTGCGCGCTGGCATGGAAATGCAGGAAGCCATCAACCAGTTTAACCGCGAGCTGACAGCCGAAGGCCAAGAAACCATTGGCATTGGTATTGGAATTGCCACCGCCACTGTGATTGCTGGCTACGTGGGTTCGTCGCAAACCATGAGCTATACCGTGTTCGGTCGCGGGGTGAACTTGGCCTCGCGGCTGTGCAGTCAGGCCAAGTCTGGCGATGTCATGATTTCGCCAACGACGTATGAAGCTCTGGTTGACGTCATCGATGCCGAACAACTGGACGAGATTCGCCTCAAGGGCATGGCCGATCCAGTTCGCCCGTATCGGGTCCGCAGCATTCGCTAGCCTGATGGCAATGGGCCAGCGCTACCGCGATCCCCCGCTTTGGGCGCATCTCGGCGTCACTGCGTCACTTTTCTGTCAGGGCCGTACTCTTGTACGGCCCTGACAGAAAAGCTCCTTGCTCCTTGTCGAGCAACAGCGAGCGACACGGCACTGGCATCCCAAATCGGGGGCCGCGGAGAATTTCGAAGGGGAATCCTAGCCTCGCTGTGCCATAGTTGAATGCACCCTCTTAGCGTATGCTAACCCCCGATTTTTTGGCGGCGCAACCGTCGGAGCCTTCATGCCCACAGTGCCCAACCTCGTGCTGTCCCTTGCGGTGCCCTCGCGGCAGTCGGGCGTCAAAGCCGCTCCGAACCGCATGATTTGCTTGGTATTAACTTTGACCATTGCCCTGACTGTTGGCGGCTGCGCGCAGACTGCCGGCCCGACGGCTGCCGGACCAGCGGACGCAGGTACCGCCAAAGCGGACAGCGTCGGCACGCGCTCGGTCGACGGCAGCGAGGTCGGGACTTTCGAGCCTTGTGCGCCGATCAGCGGCGACCCCAAATTGCTGCGGTTGCGCGGCACGGTGTGGACTGGCGACGTGCTGCTGGACGACGGCGAAGTGTTTTTCTCGGCCAAGACCGGGAAAATCCTTTGCGTTGCACCCAGTTGCGCTTCAACCCCGGAGGCTGACAAGGCCACGATTGTGTGCACCAACGGCATCATCACCCCAGGCCTGATCAACCCCCATGATCACGGGACCTACGACTTCTTGCCGCGCTGGAAGCACACCAAGCTGTTCGAAGAGCGGTACCAGTGGCAAAAAGACAGTGACTACAAAGGGTTTAAGGGCGCGCACCCCCCAGTTTCGGCCAAAGCCAAGTGCGAGTCGATCAAATGGACCGAACTTCGACAGCTGGCGTCCGGCGTCACCGCCATCCAAGGCGTCAGCACGTCGGTCGGCTTTTGTGCGGCTGGCTGGGTGCGCAATTTGGATGACTCCAAGGGCAATAGCTTGATTTCTGGATACAAAATTGACACCCACGTGGTCCCGGCCATTGGTTCAGTCGACGACGCGGATGTCAGCGGCTGGAAAAGCGGCCTCGGCTCAGGCGCGTTGGCCGGAGTCGTCATTCACGTCGGCGAGGGCATCAACAAGGCCAGCAAGCAAGAATGGTACGATCTGGTCAAGAAAGGCATGGCATTGCCTAATGTTGCGTTGATTCACGCCACTGGTTTGGGCGGCGTTGAGTTGGCCGAAGCGCGGATGAACGACATCGCCATCATCTGGTCGCCGCAGAGCAATTTGGACTTGTACGGCGACACGACGCGGGTGCCAACGGCTTGGAATTTGGGCATGACCGTGGCCCTTGGACCTGATTGGACGCCATCGGGGTCCATCAATCAGTTGGACGAGCTCAAGTGCGCAAAACGCTTCAGTGACAAGCGCTGGGGCGGCTTTTTGACCGACGAAATGTTGTTGCAGATGGTCACCGTCAATGCTGCCAAGGCGGTCGGTGCCGGCCAGTACTTGGGGCGCCTCGGGACCGGCTACTACGCTGATATTGCTGTCTTTTCTGGCGATCGCACCAAACCCTTGGCCAGTGTCATCGCCGCCCGCCCCGACAAGGTCAAGCTGACGATCGTGGGCGGTCGGGCCCTGTACGGCGACGCCGCGTTGATGGACCAAGCGGCCGCTAGCGGTTGCGAAGCGGTCGACGTCTGCGGCAGCGGCAAGAAGTTTTGCGTGGCGGACAGCGCCGTCTCCGACAAGGGCAGCCAGAGCCTGACCGACATTGAAAAAGCCCTCAAAACCGCGTTGGCCGATGCCAAAGCTAGCGTCAAACCTGCCCCAGCCTACGAATATGGCTACCAATTGTGGCCGTTGTGGTTTTGCGATGCCGAAGCTGAAAAGTTGATCTCGTGCGATGTGGCCCCCACGGTCGGCGATGCCCCGAGCGCCACCGACAAAGACGGTGACCGCAAAAAGGACGACCAAGACAACTGCCCGACCGTGTGGAACCCCGACCAGAGCGACTTGGACAGCGACAAACTGGGCGACGCCTGCGACGGCTGCCCGCTGCTCAAAGATGTTGCGCAGTGCCCCAAGCCCAGCGGGACCGACAGTGACGGCGACGGCGTTGACAGCACCAAAGACAATTGTCCGAGCAAAATCAACGCTGATCAAAGCGACGGCGATCAGGACGGCAAGGGCGATGCCTGCGATCCTTGTCCCAAAGCCGCCAATCCGGGAGCCGCTCCCTGTCCAGTGCTGGCTGCAGATGTCGTTGCGATCAATAGCGATTATGCAGCTTGGCCCGAGGGCGAGACCGTCCACGTTCAGGGGCTGGTGGTGACTGCGGTGACCAAGACCGGCAACCCGCTCACGGTGTGGGCGCAAGTAGATCCGGGGGTGCCGTATGGCGGCATTGCCTTGCAAGTGCCTAAGGGCGGCAAGCACGACATTCAAGTGGGTCAAAAAATCGGGGCGACTGGGCGGATTTTTGACTTGTTTGGCCTGCGAATTCTCAGTGACGTGGTTTTTGATGCCAATCCGGTCAATGTTGCCCTGCCCGCGCCTTTGGACGTGCAACCGGCGGTGCTGGGCGCTGCGGCCACGGCGTTGCCCTACCGATCGCTGTTCGTTCAACTCAAGGATGTCAAAGTGACCGCCGACAATGCAGATGCGGAAGCGGGCGCGGACTACGGCGAGATTGAGCTCAACGACGTGTTGCGGGTGGACGACCTGCTCATGGGCTGGGGCGCTGAAGTGCCACGGCCCAAGGTTGGCGATACCTTTGCCTTTATTCGGGGTGTTCACTATTTCAGCTTTGCTAATGACAAGCTGCTGCCGCGCTTGCCCGCCGATTTCGTCAAGTAAGGGCCCATGCAAAATCAAGGCGATTTTGCACTTCGGCCCATTGCTTGTTTGGTGGGTCGCTCACTCGCGGTTTTGCAAGCCGACTCGACGCTCCGTCCCTTAACTTAGGGCACCAACAAAATCTAATCGATTTTGTTGGTGCCCGTTTGCTTGCGGCGTGGGTCGCTAAGCTCGCGTCTATTCAGCCGACTCGCCGCTCCGACCCAGACGAGCGTCGTCGAGTTAATTGTGCTGGGGCCCTTAGATCGATCGAGTTATTCTTGCTCGGTCCCTAAGCCGACGTTCTGAGCGACTTTGGTGCCCGAATTGGTACCGGCGCGCCGCCGCCCAAGTTCAACCTCAGTGATCCAATTGTGGGTGTGTCGGCGCCGACCGCGCGACCCATGGCCGCGGTGCTGCGGGGGCCGGGCGGCCAAGCCGCGCCAACTCAAGACAAATTGCCCTAGTCTTGGCCCAAGACAAACCGTGCTAGTCGGTGTACGCTGGGGCTGTCTGGTCAAAATCGACCAGCATCGTGGGTACGATCACCACCGCCAGTGGTTGGGCGCCGTGCGCAAAAGGCGAAACGCCACCGCCGACAGCCAAGCAGTCACTCGATATAACTAACGGAAAATAGACATGAAAATTGGACCCAATTCCGTCGTCAGCTTGAACTACCAATTGCGTCTCAACGACGACAACGAGATCATCGACTCCTCGGGCGACGGCAGTTTCACCATCATGGTCGGCCACGGCAACATTATTCCGGGGCTGGAGAGCCAGTTGCTCGGCTTGGAAGGCGGTGCCTCCAAGGACGTCACGGTACAGCCTAAGGACGGTTACGGCGTGCGCGACAAGGCCAAGGTTATCGGCATGCCACGGTCGCAGTTGCCGGACGATTTTGTGGTCGAAGTCGGGGTCCCGCTCGAGCTTGAAGACCAAAAAGGGCATAGTTTCATGGTATGGGTCGCCGGCACCGAGGGCGATGATGTCGTGCTGGACGGCAATCACCCGCTGGCGGGCGAGACGCTGCATTTTTCCGTCACAATCGTGACGGTGCGCGCTGCCAGCAAAGAAGAACTGGCCCATGGGCATGTGCACGGTGCTGGCGGTCACCACCATTAGAGTTGCGGCACGCCGCGCCCCGAGTTTCTAGTTAGAGCCGCGCAAATTGAATTTGCGCGCAGTCTCCTTGCTCGTTTCGTGGGTCGCGAGCGATCGGCACATAGGAGCTGTCCCAGAATAAGTCATTGTGGGACTGGTTCCGTTTGCTTGCTTTGTTGGTCGCTAAGCTCGCGTCCTGAAAAGCCGACTCGCCACTCCTGTGTTGCCCAGATCGATCGAGTTATTCGAGGACAGTTCCTTAATCAATTTGTTCGGTTTGGCGGCTCGCCGCGCCATCGTGTTCGGCAACTGCACTAGGCTCGCCGAAAATGGGTCCAGTCTCAAGTCCAGCGCCCAGTTGCCATGCACATGGGTCTGCAGTGCCCCAAATTGCCCATCAAAATTTCCGCGATCCCCGATTTCCGATGCAAATCAAGAAGAAGTGAAGCCCGAGGCGGAAACGGCCTTGAGGCCGTAGAGCATCGGACTGGAGCGCCGACGCACAGTTGCGCCCAAAGCGGGGAATCGCGGGCGGCCAGAATTCCCCATCGAAATTCTCCGCGGCCCCCGATTTGGAATGCAGATCAAGGAGCAAGGAGCATTTCGACTGAGGCGTACTCGCGTACGCCGCAAGGAGAAAGGCGACGCCGCGACCCAGAGATGCGCCCAAAGCGGGGAATCGCGGGCGGAGGATCGCGTTGCATCGGCAACGCTTATGGCATATGGTGCGAAGCGGTTGTGCGCCAATGCGCGTGCAATCCACAGCCAGTATGTAAATTAAGCTACGGTGCTAGCGGTTCGTGTGCGATACAGCCCACGCCCCCCCAGCGCCCCATCCTGCCGCTGAGCACTTGGACCATGGCCGTACTGCCCACCGAACCCCTGCAAGCGATGCAAGCGATTCTAAACGCCCTTGCCAGTAACGCTGACTATTTTGGCATTTTGCAACTGGCCAAAGACGCTGGCGCCAACGAAGTGCGCGATGCCTATTTTCGGTTGGCCAAAGTTGTCCACCCGGACTTGCCGGTTTTCATTAACGATCCCAAGCTGCGTCTCGACGCCACGAAGGCCTTTCAGGCGATTACGCTGGCCCACTCCACGCTGGCTGACCCCAATAAGCGGTTGCTGTACACGTCTGGCATCGAAGTGGCGCGTCAACTGAAGATGGTTGATGCGATGACGGCGCCGGTGCCCTCGGCTGGCTCGATCAGCGGTCGTCAAGACGCGCTGGTAACCGCTGAGACTGCCAAGATTTACTTTGCCCGCGGCAAAACGGCCGCCAGTCGCAAGGACTGGCAGGTGGCTCAGGACGCCCTGCAGCTGACCCTGAAGTTTTTGACCGGTGACGAATTGGCCGAAGCCCAGTTGAACTTGGCGTGGTCCATGATGAATAATCCGCAGGCCGCCGAGGTGGATCGGGTGACCAAGGCTCGTGAGTTCCTGTTTGCCGTGCTGTCGACGCATGGCAAATCGCCCCTAGCGGCCCAGACTCACTACTATTTGGGGGTGTGGAACAAGTTCAACGGCGATATGCGCGAGGCGGCCAAGCACTTTGACGGCTGCCTTGGCGTGAACCCCAACCATATCGAAGCCAAGCGCGAAAAAATGATCATAGACCGGCGGCGCGGTCCCGAACCTGCAAAAGGCTCAAGACCACTGGGAGCAGTTTCCAAGTCCGGTGCCTCGGTCCCCGCAGCGTCAGCGACAACCAGCCAAGCGCAACGCGTCGGGCTCAAGAAAGAGCCGTCGTTTCTAGAGCGGCTTTTCGGCAAGAAAAGTTAGCTGGCCCAGTACGACCGACCGCACGTTCCTGTTTGGGTGATTTCGTGCCGGTGCGTCGGCTCGCGGCTCGGCGTCCTTGACCTGACTTGCTTCACTGGCTCACGTGAGAATCGTCCCGTTTCATCGGCAAAATTCCTCAGCGCAAGTTGGAAGCAAGATCATGAGCGTCCGCATCGTGTTTGTTGGGTTCATCGCCGCCGCCTCCCTGACAGCCTGCGCGACGGCCAGCGATTGCGTCAAAGGCCAAAAATGCGAATGCATTGGCGCAGGTGCCTGCACTTTTGATTGTCCCGATGGCGGTTGCGCGTTCAAGGCGACCGGCCAAGGAGCAGCGTCGTTTAGTTGCGCCAAAGGCGCCTGCACATTTGATGTTTCAGGCCAAGGTTCGGCTAATATCAGCTGCGACGGCGGTAATTGCACTGTTAATTCCAGTGGACAGGGCGCCGTGAACCTGGCTTGCAAGGGCAACGGCTGCAAGATGACCTGTACCGGCCAGGGCGCGTGCAACTTGACCGAGTGCAAGTCGGGCTGTTCGAACGACTGCAAGGCCACTTCGGCGCCTTGCAGCGGGCCGTAGAGAGTTCCGCATGCCGCCAAATCGGCAGCCACGATGCATGAAACTCCTTGAGCGGCATGTGGAATGTGGGCCGGTGCTTCGGACCACTGCGGGGGTTAGGGGGCGGCGCGCTCCCAAGGTTTCTAGTTAGCCGAGCAAATGGGATTTGCTCAGCGTCTCGTTGCTTGCTTTGTGGGTCGCGAGCGTGCGCTCAGGGCGTCTCGCCGTGCCATTTTATTCGGCAATTCGTTACGGGTCGGCGCCAATTGGTCTGCTGTCTAGTGAACCGAGCCAAATGGATTAGCTCCGCATTTCGCGGCTGCACCGGACGCGAACTTCGTAGGCTGACCGTGAATTCACTTTGTTTCACAAACCGTTGTCGCCGATGGGCGCACCAGCTACTGCTGCTGGGCGCTGGCGCCGTGGTTTGGCCTGCGGCCGCGGTCGGAACCAGCAAACTGGCACCGGTCGATGCGGTGTGGGCCGCGACTGGAGAAGCTGTCCGCGCTTGCGTTGGCCGCGAAGATCCGGCTTGCTTGGCGATCGCCGTTGGCGAATTGCGCAAAGTTGCCCCTGCAGGCTCGGTTGCCATCCCATTTTCGGTTGGCGTTGCCGCTTTTTACGACGGTCGATTTGCCGAAGCCCGCACGGAACTGACCAAAGTTGCTGGCAATGCTCAGGCTCCGCGCGACCTGCGCGAACAAGCAGAGTCGTGGATTGAATTGGCTGAGAGCTCAGCAGCGGTGCTGCAAGGCGCTCGCTCGCATCGACTAGCGAACGCAAAAGTAGTGGCGTGGGTCAAGCCCGGCGCGGACGAAGTGCTGCTTGGCTACCTCGATCGCGTTCTGTCCAAGGCGTTGCCCAAATTGGAGGCGGCGTTTGGGCCAGCCAACGCCCCGATTGCGTTGCATGTTTATACTCGGGCCACCGAATTGGCGCGGGTTTCCGGGCTGACTGAGGCGCAAATTCGGACCTCAGGCACCATCGCGCTGTGCAAGTTCAATCGGGTGATGATCACCAGTCCGCAAGACTTAGTGTTCGGCTATCCGTGGGCGGATACGGTGGTGCACGAGCTGGTGCATTGGTTCGTCATCAAACGCGGCGGCGCCGGCGTGCCGATTTGGCTGCACGAGGGCTTGGCGCGCAGCCTGCAAGGTGGGTGGCGCGGGGCCCGCCCCGAAGTGCTAGACCGCGACGAGCGCCAAATAGCGGCGTGGGGGCGACGGAACAAGAAGTTCATTTCGTTTGCGCGCATGCATCCCACGATGGCGGCCTTGCCTAGCCAGCACGAAACGCAACTGGCCTTCGCGCAAGTGCATCATGCGGTCACCTGGGCGTTGCAGAAGGCTGCGGCGCGCCAGAATCGACCGCTCGACTCTGCGCAGGCTGCGGGCCAATTGGTGGCCTTGTTTGCCCAGGGCATGGACACCAATCAAGCGCTGCTGGCTACGCTGGGTCAAAACTTGGCGGCGTTCGAAGCGACGTGGAAACAGCAATGGGCCAAATTCGACGTCGGCGACGCCAGCGAAGCGACGCCCGGGCGCGCTCTGTTGGTGTTTCGGCGCGGGACCGCAGACGACCAGACCGCGGCACCAGCGTCGCCCGCGCGACGCTTTGCCGAGTTGGGCGACCGTTTCGCCGTGCTCAAGCGGCCACTGGCAGCCGCCATCGAGTACCGCAAGGCGATCGCCGCCGCGCCGCAGGACGGTCCGCTGCTGATCGCTCGGGTGGTGCGGGTGTTGCTTGATTTGGGTAAGACTTTGGAAGCGCTTGAGTATTTGACGCCAGCCATCGATCAATATAGCGAACACGCGCCGTTGCATGTCTTGGCCGGGCGTGCCGCCATCGCCCGCTCGCAGTGGAAGCAAGCCTTGGAATCGCTCGAGTTGGCGGCCTGGCTCAACCCCTATGATCCGCAGGTCCATGCGTTGAGCGCCCAAGCCCACGCCGCGCTGGGTCAAGAAGGGGAGGCAGGGGCGGCGCGCGGCCGATTGGCGCTGGTTGAAGTGGTAGGTCTGTAGGGCCGCGCAAAATCAAGTCGATTTCGCACCCCGGCCCATTGCTTGCTGAGTGGGTCGCTAACTCGTGGCCTTGCGAGCTGCCTGCACGCTCCGGTCCAATCGCGGATCGATCGAGTTAGTCTTGCACGAGCCCTAGGTGCCTGTCGGAAATCAGACGCATTTTGAATGTCTATCTGGTTATACACAATGAATCTATTACGATCCGACAGTCTCCTAGCCATTCAGATATTCTCAACTGTCCGAGAACTGCCCGGAGAACTGGCCCAAGCAAATTCGTGCAGTTTCAGACAGTTGTCGCCGTCTAGCCAGACGTCGCTAGGAGCGAGTCGGAATACTCCGACACGCTCCTAGGTGCCGGTTGAGGTCGTCGTTTCCGGCTAACGCTGCCACTTGCGCCGTCGCCCCGAGGGCGGTGGTGCTGGCGCCGTGGTGGTCAATTCGGATGGCTGTGGCCAACACCGGTTGGGCCTAGGCGATCACCCAATTAGCGGTGCTGGCGGCCTCCTCGCCGGCCACCGCGGTTGCGCGCTGATCTGTCGCGGCTTGGACGATCGCCAGCGCAAGGCGTGGCCGAATCACCGTTGATCACAGCGTAATTGCTCAACGCCAAGGGTGGCCTCGAGTCGTCCGCTCGGCCCTGGCAGCTGAGCCTAAAGACTGGACCAATTCAGGCGAACCCGCAAAAATTCCCCAACGAAAATAGACCGGCGACAGGCCTCGGGCGCGCGCTCGCGACCCGCGAAACCAGCAAGGAGACGCCGAGCAAATCCGAGTTGTTCGGCTCTAACTAGAAACTTGGGGGCGCGCCGCCCCCAAACCCCCGCGGTGGTCCGCATTTGCGGCCCACATTCCACCTGCCGCTCAATGAGTTTGCTGCGTCGAGGGTGCCGATTTGGCGGCATGCGGAACTCTAGGGCGCGTGCCAAGCCAACTCCCACGGCACCAGCAGACCTTGCCGCGACCACACCACCGTTCCCGTCGCATCGAGCACAATTGTCGTTGGCAGCGCGCTGATGGAGTACGCACGAGCGACCTGAGCCGTCAGCAGCGCAGTGCGAAAACTTCGCGGCGTCTCAGCGAGATAGCCTCGCAAGTCTTGCGGCTCGTCCGAGGCCATGCCGATGACTGTGATCTCAGGATGATCGCGGCTGAACGCCTCCACTTGCGGCGACGTCAGTTTGCACGCGGTGCACCACGAAGCCCAAAAATACAGCACCGTTGGGCGGCCGCGCAGCTCGCTCAGACGCAGTCGGTTGCCGCTGGTGTCCACTACTTCAAAATCTGGAGCGATGCCTGTAACTTGGGCGCCGCCGCGCCAGGACTGCACCGCCATCCACACCGCGGCCATCAGCAGCAGCGTCCACAGCCACGACCTCAATTCGCGCTGCACACGCTGCCAGCGCGTCGGCACAGGCTGCCCCTGAGGCTGACCCTGAGGTTGCGGTAATTCGGCGGTCTGTGCACTCATAGTCACGCTTGGCGCACCACTCGCGGCGCGCTTGCACTGTAGGAGCCGGTCATGGAATTTGCTAGCCGCTCACCCGTGAATCCTGCGATCGATGGGCAGTCACTAGCCATCATTGGCGCCGACGTGGTGGTTATGGACGAGGTGCGCCGCCTGGACATCGGCATCGTCGATGGACGCATTTGTGAATTAGCGCCAACGCTGCAGCAGCGCTACGCCCACACGCTGCACGCCCGCGGGCTGTGTGCGCTTCCGGGCCTAATTGACACCCAAGTCCACTTGCGTGAGCCGGGGTTGGAGCACAAAGAAGATCTCGTCAGCGGGAGCAATGCCGCCGCCGCCGGTGGCGTGACCACTTTTTTCGAAATGCCCAATACCAAACCGGCCACGACCACCGTGCAGGCGTGGCAGGACAAGCTGCAACGGGCCGCTGGCCGCAGCCGGGTCGATTTCGCCTTTTATGCCGGTGCAACGGCGCAAAATGCGAAGGAAATCGCGAGTCTGGAAGGCCGAGCTGGTTATGCTGGCACCAAGATCTTTATGGGCAGTTCGACCGGTTCGCTGCTGGTGGCCGGCGACGCGGACATTAAAACCTTGTTGCTCAATGGGCGGATGCGCGTTGCGGTTCACGCCGAAGACGAAGATCGCCTGCGTCTGCTTAGGCGCACTGTCTGCGGCCGACAGCCCCACGACCACCCGGATCGCCGCGATCCGCAGACCGCTGAAATGGCGGTGCGCCGGTTGCTCGATTTGTCGCTGGAGACCATGCGGCCTGTTCACGTTCTGCACGTCACGTCTGCCGACGAGTGCGCTCTGCTGCGCCGCCATCCCGCCCGCCGGTTGGCCACCGCCGAGGTGACCCCGCAGCACCTGTTGCTGAGCGCCCCTGAGTGCTACGACCGCCTGGGCAATCTGGCGGTCATGAATCCTCCGATACGCGACGAACATCACCGGTTGGCCTTGTGGCAGGCGCTGCACGACGGGGTGTTGACGCTCATCGGCACCGACCATGCCCCGCACACGCTGAGCGAAAAAGCCCGACCGTACCCCGATTGTCCGTCGGGGATGCCGGGGCTGCAAACGCTGTTGCCCTTGCTGCTTAACGAGGTCGCGCGTGGCACCTGTTCGCTGGCTCAAGTCGTGCGCTGGACATCGCAGCGACCGGCCCAAGTGTTTCAAGTGAT
Source organism: Myxococcales bacterium (assembly GCA_009692465.1). Classification (GTDB taxonomy): domain Bacteria; phylum Myxococcota_A; class UBA9042; order UBA9042; family UBA9042; genus SXRM01. The sequence goes on along the minus strand of SHZD01000145.1, from coordinate 1,716 downwards.
TGGAAAGGGTGGCTTGGTGCCCGGCTTGGATGCGGACATCACCTTGGTCGACCTGCAGTTGCGGCAGGAGCTCACGCCCAATCAGGTGTTCAGTCGCTGCGGTTGGTCGCCGTTTTTGGGCCAAAAGCTCACTGGATGGCCCAAGATGACGCTGGTGCGCGGCAACTTGGTCTACGCTGATGGTCAACTGGTGGGCGCGCCGATCGGCAAGGCGGTCAAGCTGGGCCCAGTGTTGTCAATTGTGCCGCCAAGTTAGGTCAATGGTGGTGGCAGATTGGAGCACAAACCTGCTTAGGAACAGTCCTCCAATAACTCGATCGATCTGGGCAACACAGGAGCGGCGAGTCGGCCTTTGGGGACGCGAGCTTAGCGACCAACACAGCAAGCAAACGGAACCAGTCCCGCAATGACTTATTCTGGGACAGTTCCTTAGGTCACAGGCCGCAACTTCCAAAACAGCCCTTGGCACGCCGCCTGGCAGATTTGAAACACCTGCTCAAAGCCATCGCCGACGCCATAGTACGGGTCCGGCACCGAATCGACTTCGGCTAGCGGATCATGCGACCGCAGCAGGCGCACTTTGGCGCGATCGGCGTCGCTGCGAGCCAAGGCCAAGATGTCGCGCATGTTGGCTCGGTCCATGGCCAAAATATGGTCAAAGCGGTCAAAATCCGCCACCATGAATTGCCGGGCCCGATGGGGCAGGGCAATGCCATGCGCCTCGCTCGCCCGCCGGGTCCGCGCGTCGGCGAGTTCGCCAGTGTGGTAGGCCGCGGTACCGGCTGAATCGATGTCAAAGTGAGCGCTCAGGCCCGCTTGGGTTGCTAGGTGGCGAAAAATACCTTCGGCCTGAGGGGACCGACAAATGTTGCCGAGGCAGACAAACAAGACTGCCGTCGCCGTTGGCAGACTCGTGGTTTGTGGGGTCATTGGTGGCTATCCACGGTGGCTATCCACGCTCATTGGGCAAGTCGTTCAAGATCTGTTGCATGAGCGCCAAGCCAACGATCTGAAAGCCAAAAACGCAGCAAACTAGCGCAAGTACCGGCAGATTGTCGTCCACCCGGCGGCCGCGCTGGGCGGCCAAGTCGTTGAGCAGCTTGGGCCATTGGTAGGACAGCACCACGAACCAGATGCCGCAGGTCACAAAGCCAAGCAGCACATCGGTGCCGGCCTTTGGGGTGCCGTCCCCACGGAGAGCGGCGATATCATTTCCAATTTGATAGAACCACACAATACCCCAAATTCCACAGGTCAGAAATGTCAAAATGACCATTTTAACCAAGTCGCGGCGTTCCATGCAGGCCTCCGATGCAGGCTTGACGCTGCCATGAGTGGCCGCCCGCCGTCAACTTGTGCCGCTGCGCCTGCCCGTGTACAAACGCCAGCGCATGGCCAGTGGCCGGCAACGAGAGCGCAGGTGCTTGAAACGAAGGACAGGCAAGGCTGGCTGAGGCAGTGGGCGATGGTGGCCCTAACGCTGGCGCTGGTCGCATTTGGATCGCCGTCGGCCGCTGCGGGCAAGCCAGCTTCGAAGTCAAAAGCACCTGCGGCGAGCCAGAAATCCGCAAAACCAAAGCAGCCCGCCTCCGCTGGTGGCAAGGACGCCGAACGCGGTTCAGCGCGTGCCAACGGCAAGGGCACTGGCAGTAAGGCGAGCACCAGCAAGGCGAGCACCAGCAAGGCGAGCACCAGCAAGGCGAGCACCAGCAAGGC
>SHZD01000144.1 GCA_009692465.1 Myxococcales bacterium | reverse complement strand
CTGCGTCACTTTTCTGTCAGGGACGTACGAGCGTACGCCCCTGACAGAAAAGCTCCTTGCTCCTTGTCGAGCGACAGCGAGCGACAGGGCTCTGGCATCCCAAATCGGGGGCCGCGGGGAATTTCGGTACAGGGCCTTGGGAACGATCGGCAACCAACCCGATCGATCCGCGCTAGGACCGGAGCGTCGAGTCGGCTTGCAAAGCCGCGAGTTAGCGACCCACCAAGCAACGGCCCGAGCCAGAATTGCTCAATGAACTCGCGCTAGGACCGGAGCGTCGAGTCGGCTTGCAAAGCCGCGAGTTAGCGACCCACCAAGCAACGGCCCGAGCCAGAATTGCTCAATGAACTCGCGATAGGACCGGAGCGTCGAGTCGGCTTGCAAAGCCGCGAGTCAGCGACCCACCAAGCAAACGCTGGGCCAAAGTGCAAAATCTGTTTGATTTTAGGCGGGCCCTACGGTCTGGCGTGCCAGCCGACGTAATCGGGCAGCGGGGCGATGGCCGCGTTGTTGGCCCGGCGAACCAAGCCGTTCAGGGTCTTGGACGGCCAGCTCTTCTGGATCAAGTTGACCAACCAGTTGGGCAGCATTCCCTTGGGATCGGTTGACACTTCCACGACCATCCGGGTCTTTTCCGGCGAGCCCTTTATGGCCTCAAACTTGTAGTAGGTGCCCTTGGCCAAGGCGCGCACGCAGCAGTCTTCGACCGGAGCCTTGGGGTGCTCAACGCTCTTGATTCTGGCGGTGAATACGCCGTTTTCAGCGTCGGCGGTGCCGTCGGCCTTGAGCACATAGTCGCGATTGCTGATTCCAATCGGCAACTTGAACTTGATCCAATACGTTTCACTGAGCGAATTGGGTTTTTCCAGTTCACGGGTATCGTCAAAGCGGTCCACCCAATGTTTGCGCTGGGTGCGATCCAAGAACACCGCCAAAATCTTGGCAATATGCACATCGGCGGTGATCTCGCCTTTGAACGAAAACAGCGCCGAATCGGCCGACTCTTTGCGCCACACTTTGACGCCGTCGATGACGCCGACGAATTCCCAAAGTGGTTCAGTTGCTTGGGCGGTGGCGGCCGGCAATGTGACTTGCAAGGCAGCGCAAGCAGTAACGGCCAGCAGCAGGCGGGCGCAAGCGTGGGTCATCGAAGCAAGATTCATAGCGTTGATTCCTCCAAAGGTGGTGCAAGTATGGGCTACAATTGCAGCGTCGGCAACAAGTTTGGGCGCCGCGTGGGACTTTACGCGACGTGGCCAGTGGCGATTCAGTGCAAGTGAGCTTACAGGTGGCCAGTGCGCTCGCGTTGCCATGCGATGTCGACGATTTTGTGCAGCGCAGCGCCGACGCTAGCCGCCATCCAATCTTGTAGGCGCCCGCCTAGGCCAGGCTGCCCTCGCCAGCGAATTTCAAGCACATCGGCATCGACGGCGGCTGCCAGCAACAAGTCGTCGCTGGTCTTTAGGGCATCGATCAAGCCCATTTGCAGGGCCTGGGCACCGTACCACACCCGGCCGTCGGCGACTTCGGCCAGATCGACGTTGGGCCGGTGGCGGGCGATGGCATCCTGAAACAACTGGTGCGTCTGGTCCAAGTCCCGTTGAAACTGCTCACGACCTTCTTGGGTATTTTCGCCCAGAACCGTCAAGGTGCGCTTGTACTTGCCGGCGGTCAGCAACTCGACGTCGATTTCATGTTTCTTTAGTAGTTTATGGAGGTTGGGAAGTTGGGCCACCACCCCAATCGAGCCGATCACCGCAAAGGGCGCGGCGACAATCTGGTCGGCCACGCAGGCCATCAGGTAACCACCCGAAGCGGCAATCTTGTCGACCGCCACCACCAATTTGACGCCGGCATCGCGCAGACGCTGCAACTGGGAGGCCGCCAGTCCATAGCCATGAACGACGCCGCCGGGGCTCTCCAGCCGCACCAGCACTTCGTCGCCTTGGCGATGCGCGCCCAAAATGGCAGTGACTTCATGGCGCAAACCGCCGACTTGACTCGCCCGGATGTCGCCAACGAAGTCGAGCACAAACACGCGGCGCCGTTGACCTGCTTGGCGCTGCTTGTCGGCGGCGTCGTCAGCGGCATCGTCGGCTTTCATCAGCGCTTTCCACGCCTTCTTGCCGAGCAACCGCGCCTCAATCGCCCGCGCCAGATTGCGCAACCTGCGGTCCAAACGGCGGATGTGCAGGCGCGCCGACTCGCCACGGCTGGTCCGAACGGCCGCGACTAGCCGACCGATGATGACCAGAGCCGCCACCACCACGGTTAGGGTCTTGGCAAGGAACATCCCGTAATCGCGGGCAAAAGCGAGGGCAACTTCCCACATGATTGACAATCCACTGTCGTCTTCGATCGACGAATCGTCAAAGTAGGACGGATTCTAGCGACCGCCAGCGGCCGTAGCTGAGGCAGCCAGGACATTGCACACCTGCGGCAGACCCAAATCGAGGAGCACCTTAAAATCATGGGTGGGATAGCGGGCGAGCACCTGCTTTTTAACCCGATTGATGGCGGCCTGCTGGTCAGGTTTGCGCGGTCTTTCGGCCAGCACCAGTTGCTTGATAGTGCGCAAATACTCAATTTACAAGGTGATCGCTTCAATGCCCGCACTGGGACCGCGCCCGGAGTGCACCTGTAGGGGCTTGAGCGCGGCGATGGCGCTCGCCATGAGCAGGGTAAACGCGGTAAGCAGAGGCATTTTCATCCTGAGTTGAACTCACGGAATAGCCAGGGCTTCGCTCTTGACTGCGCCGTCGGTCGGCTGCGGCCACTGCCAGCCCGCCAACCGCGCCAGGGTCGGAGCGACGTCGATCGCGCGCATTCCCTGCACCGCGGCCTTGCGCGCCCCAGGACCACTGAGCACAAACGCGCCCAATAGTGGCGCGTGAGTAGCCAAATAGCCGTGGCCGCCCGCTGTGAGCTTGCCCTTGGGTGCTGGCCGACTGCCCTGAATCGACAAGACGTCTGGCCGCAAGATCGCAATGAATTCTGGAAGGTTAGGATCAGCCTGCAGCGACCCTAGGCCGAGCTCGGCATACTGGTCCTGTTCAATGATACCTTCGACTTGCGGCTGCTTGAGCAAATGCGTGCGCAGCTTGACCAGCGCCGATTCAGCGGGGCTCAGCTTTAGCGCTTTGCCTTTCGCTGGCTTGGCTTTCGTCGGCTTGCCTTGTTCAGGCGGCGGCTGCAGGACCGGCGGACCGCGGGTCGAAACGAAAATCGCTTGACCATTGATGGCAAAGCGGATCAACCCACGCTCTGCGGGCTTGAGCGGCGCCGCCTGCAACGCTTCCCACGGCGAAAACGCTTCAGTCAGCTCCAAAAAGCCGTGATCGGACACAATGCACACGCCAAGCTTTTCGCGCACCCCAGCGCGCTGATAGGCGACAAGCACTTCGCCCAAGTAGCGATCGACCAATTCCAACCCCCAACGGGGCTCAATAGCGGCCGGCCCCCAGCTGTGCGACAGCGTGTCCACCGACAGAAAGTGCAACAGCAGCAGTTTGGGGCGCTTTTGCTCGATCAACCACACGGCGGCATCGCGGGCCCACGAGTCGAGTAGGAACATCTCCTCGCCGGCCAACTTGCCCAAATGCCCCACAGGCAAACCGGCTTGCGCTTGCAGTTGCCCAAGCAGCCCAGGGGTCGACTGCGTTTCCAAGTTGCGTTGCCCATAAACCTCAGGCACTTGCCAGTCCAGACCCGCTGCGCGCGAGGTCTGAGGCCACAGGAGCGCCGCAGTGGTCCAGCCGTGCCGCTTGGCCACTTGCCACACCGCTGGGGCCCGCAGCAAGGTGGCATCGCGCTGCCACGTTTCCACCACATCGTCAGCGGCGCGGTCGTAAAACCGATTGCCAAGCACACCATTGCCCGCGGGATTCAGGCCGGTCGCCAAGGCAGCGTGCGCGGCCCAAGTCATGGACGGAAACACCGTTTGCAAGGGCCCACTGGCGCCATTTTCCACCAAGGCCCGCAGGGTCGGCAGTCGCGGCAGCTGGGTGGCTAACCGCGACCAAGCCAAGCCATCAATGCTAACGACCAGCATGTGTGTCGGCCGCTGCGACTCAGCGGGGTGGGCACTGGCGGTCCACAGCATCGCAATCACGCTGGCAAACACGCAGTCGAGAGGGCGTGGAGCCCTGAGTGCACGCATTTTGCTCACGATCATGCGGGGCTTTCAACGGTCAAGCTCGCCAAAAGCACATGAACCAGTTCGGACAGCTCGCGCGGACTGAAGGGTTTGGCCAAATGGGTGCGGATCGCTGGACTCGGCTGGCGGTGTTCGGCGGCGTGCGAGCCATCCCTGGTCAAGAAGACGACGCGGGCGGCCAATTCTGGCTTGGCGACGAGCAATTCCGTGAGCACATGGGGGCCGCCCACATCGACGACTTGCCCATCGCACAGCACCACATCGAATCTGTCGTCGCTGTACAAATGGCCAATGGCCGCCGTCCAGTTGCTGGCAAAAGTCAGTTGATGATGGCCGGACAACGCCAGTTTGATCGTTCGTTGCACGGCAGGGTCGCTATCCACCACCAAAATCTTGGACCGCGGGGCATCTGCAGAGATGGCGACCAGACCGACCGGCATGGGCAACGCGCGAGCAGAAGCGGCGGGCAGCGCGATGGTCAGCGCGCTACCGACACCCAACGTACTTTCGACCGTGATGGTCCCGCCGATCGAGCGCACGATGCCGTCGGCAATCGCTAACCCAAGGCCAGCGCCGCGCCCGGCTGGCTTTGTAGTGAAAAAAGGGTCAAAAATCCGGCTAATAACGTCGTCTGCAATACCACAACCGCTGTCAGTAATGGTAATGGTGGCTTGGCCTTGCTGCGAGGTGTGGGTGCGAACTCTCAGTTCGTTGTGGTCGGGCGCCCCTTCGGTGATGGCATAGACGGCATTGGTTAGCAGGTTGACGAAGACTTGGCCCAGCAGCATTTCGCTCCCCAGCACCACAGGCACAGCCTCAAAGATGGTCACCAGTTGGGCGCGCGACCGCACTTCGTTGGCGACTATCCGCAGCGCCCAGGCCAACGCCTTGCGCACATCCGTCGGTACCGCCGCTTCGGAAGTGGGGCGGGCGAAGCGCTTCAGGTCGGCGACGATACGCGACACTCGATCGGCGGCCATTTCAATTTCTTGCGCAAGTCCAATGGCTTGAGTGTGGATGGCTGGCCTATCAAAGGCCTGCCCGTCGGGGGTCGGCGCCGGACTGCCCAGCTGGCCCAGAATTTCGGTCATCTGCGCAGCATTGCTCAGGATTTGAGTCAACGGATTGTTAATTTCGTGCGCGATACCGGCCGCCAGCGTACCCAACGACGCCATACGATCGGCCGTGACCAAGCGCTGCTGGGTGAGCCGCCGCTCACTAACATCGCGAAAAACCGTCACCGCACCCAAGACCTTGCCATGGTCGTCGCGGATGGGCGCCACCGACTGTTCGATCGGTCGCTCGATCGCACCACACCGCAGCGCCACTTGCTGCGGGGCATCGGTCGAACTGGGCCAGTGCGGATGCAGAGCTTGCCCCAAGGGCCGGGCCAACGGGATGCGCGTGCGCTCGTCGAGCACCACAAACACCTCGTGCAAGGGCTTGCCGACGGCGTCAGCCATCACCACCCCCGTCAACGCTTCGGCGGTCGGGTTGGCAAACGTCACCAAACCAGCGGGGTCGACCGCAATCACGGCGTCGCCAATGGCCCGCAGCGTGGTCGCGAACCACTGCTCACGCTGGCGCAGCTGGGTTTCCATGGTGTGCCGATACAGCGCAATCTCGACGGTACTGCGCAGCTCGTCGGGTCGGATCGGCTTGACCAAATACCCAAACGGGCCCACACGGCGAGCGCGCAGGATGGTTTCGGTGTCAGCATAGGCGGTCAGAAACACGACCGGCACGTCGCGAATCGAGCGCAAGGCGTCGGCGGTGGCAATTCCGTCGTCGTTGTTGGCCAAGCGCACATCCATCAGCACCAAATCGGGCAGATGGTCGGCGGCCGCAGCCAAGGTTTCGGCGGTGGTGGCTGGGGTCGCAGGCACCACGTAGCCCATGTGCTCCAAACTGCGCTGCAAATCCAGCGCGACCAGCCGCTCGTCTTCAACCACCAGTATTTTCTTGCCGACGAGAGCGGTCACGCAGGTCCCCCTGAATTACGAATGGCGAATTTGAACACAAATGCGGTGCCCGCTGAGGTATCCACAGTCATCGTGGCGCCCAATTGCTGAGCAAAGGCATCCACCAGATCCAAGCCGAGCGAACGGGGGCGCGGCGGCCCAGCGCCAGTTGCCATCCCAACTCCGTCATCAACTACGCTAAAAATAAAAGAGTTTTCTGAATCGACATCGCGTCGCAGGGTAACGGCCACCCGACCGGTTCGGCCACCCACAAAGGCGTGCTTGAAGGCGTTGGTGACCAACTCGTGGGCAATCAAGCCGCAAGAAATCCCCATATCGACGGACAGTTTCACGTCATCTACTGCCAACTCAAAGGCGATGCGCCGACTATCATGATTGGCAGCGTGACGCAAACTGTCGATGAGCGTTTCCAAGTACTCCTTAGCATCAATATGCGATAAGTCAGCGCTTTGGTACAGTTTTGCGTGCACCAATGCGATCGACAACACCCGATTTTGGCAATCGACCAGCGCTGACTTGGCCGCGGGGTCATCCAGGCGCATCGCCTGTAAATGGAGCAGGCTGGAGATGACCTGCAAATTATTCTTGACCCGATGATGCACCTCGCTCAGCAGCACTTCTTGGGCCCGCAGCGCCGCCAACAGGGCTCGCTCTGCTTGCTTGGCGGTCGTAATATTGCGAACAAGCGTCACCGATTCGCGATCGCTGACAGGGACAATGCGCGCCTCGAAGTCGTAGGCTTGCCCGCCCAAGTGCAGGCCGTACTCGATGCGCTGCAACTGACCTGTCTCAAAAGCCCTTGCGGTGGCGGCTTGCGCTGAACTGGCCACCTCAAGCGGCAACACATCCGTCGCCTTTTTGCCCAAGAATGCCTCTGGCGGTGGGTGCAACTCGTCTTTGATGGGTGCGGCGTAGTCCCGATAGGTGCCGTCGCGACTTTGGCCAATCAGCATGTCGGGAAGCGCCCGCACAATCGCGCTGGCCCGCTGCTCGTTGGCTGCGAACTTGGCGTCAGAGCGCGCGGACGCCTCCAAGGCCATTGTCAAACGCGTCTCGCGACCGGTCAGCGACAGCAGCACTGCCCCCAACAGGGCTACGAAAACCAGCCCGCCAGCTAGCACAAACCACGGTTGCCAACTGCGCTGTTCGGCGGCGAAATCGCTGCTTGGGGTAAATTGCACCTGCAGCTTGCGGCCGGCCGCGTCAAAATGGCCCAACCAGCCTTTACTTGGGCCATCGTCAGTCGATTGGTCCACGCAACTTCCAGGATGAGCGCCGTAGCCGGCAAAGAGCAAGCGCGCGGTGGACGCGGTCGTGTCGAGTAGGCACATCGTCATGGCGCGATGATCCAAGGTTTGCAGTTCGCTGTCCACCAGAACCTTGGCCAAAAAGACCAAGGTGACAAAACCGCGCAGCGCTGCCTGCCGCTCCATTGCAGTCTGCGGTCTAGGCCCGCGGCGATAGACGGGAGCCACCAGCAAGAAGCCAATCTTGCCATCAGGTTGCTGAACCAAGCGGATCGGCGGGGTGGCCAGCAGCTCGCCGCGGTCGCCGGCCATTTGCAAGGTCTCGCGGCGATTGACTTCACTGGAGAGGTCAAAACCCAAGGCCTCGGCGTTGGTCGTCAGAGGCAGCAAGTAGGCCACCGGAGTGTAGCGCGATCGCGCAGCGGCTGGGCGCAAGCGGCCCTGCTCGTCCTGCTCAGTGATGGCAAACTTGGCAAACCCGTCGTTGCGATGCCGAGCTTCGAAGGCGGCGCGATCGGCGTGCTCAATCACAGGCACGTACGACAGCGCCTGAATCTGCCGATGGCGGTCCCAGATTTCACCTGCGAAGGTGTGAAAATCGACGCGCGAAACTTCAGTAGCCGTATGAAATAAGCCAACCACGGCTTGGGCTACCTCGCCATTTTCGTTGAATCGCTCTTGCAAGGCGTGCGACAGGGTTGCCGCACGATGGTCAAATTCTTGCTGAATACGGGCGTTTTCCCAGCCTGACACTTGCACGAAAAGCAACGTGACAAAGGCAAAACCGACGATCAGCGGCGCGGCGACCGTCAGCCTGCGCCGCGACCAAATCTGATTTTTGTGGCCAAGCGCCACGAGCGCGATCGGGGCAAAAATGACCACGCCAATGGTGTCGCCTACCCACCAAGTCCACCACGAAAATCCAAAATTGGCCGTCGAAGTCGCCCCGGCCAGCCACAGCGACGTCACCCCGATCGTGGGGCTGACCAGACAACTCAGGGGACCGCCGACGAGCAGAAACAGGGCGATGGTGCGCTCTTCAATGAGCGAAAAATCGCCGTCGCCGTGGCGGCGCAACAGGTGGGCGCCCACCACCGCTTGCAGCCACGCCCCAACGCCAACGGCCAAGGTCATGGGTAGCACAATTTGAACAGGCGGAGGCACTTCGGCGGTCGCCGCTGTGGTCAAGTTGACCATCATCGAGCCGAGCATCACGCCAAGGCCGATGCGCGGACCAAAAAACAGCACGACAGCTAAGGCAATGCCGGCTGGCGGCCACACGGCGGTGGCATAGCCCGGAGGTATCGCCAGGAGTTGCGCAAGCTTACCCGCGATCAAATAGGCAGCGGCCCCCAAAGCCGCTGCGGCCCAGGGATGCTCGTGGGCCAAGCGCGTCATGTGCAGTGGCTGCGCATGCTCGAGTGGTGGCTGCGCATGCTCAGGTGGTGGCTGCGCATGCTCAGGTGGTGGCTGCGCATGCTCGGGTGGCGGCTGTAAAAGCGTCGTGGACGACATGGTACTTGGCCTAAGGGCTCGTGCAAGAATAACTCGATCGATCCGCGATTGGAACCGAGCGTGCAGTCCGCGATCCCCCGCTTTGGGCGCATCTCTGAGTCACTGCGTCACTTTTCTCCTTGATCTGCATCCCAATTCGGGGGCCGCGGAGAATTTCGATGGGGAATCCTGGCAGTCGGCTTGCAAAGCCGCCAGTTAGCGACCCACCACCCAAGCAATGGGCCGGGGGCAAAATCGACTTGATCTTGCACGGGTCCTAAGACGGCGGCGCGGCCCAACTCAGCAATTTTTCGGGAGTCGCCGGAATCGCCGGCACCCCACACGACAAAGCCATCGCAAGGGCGTTGGCCACCGCCGGGCCCGGCCCGTCCATCGGCAGCTCGCCGATCCCCTTGGCGCCAAAAGGCCCGTAGCCATAAGGTTGCTCTTCAAACAGCACCCTGATGGTCGGAACGTCGGCCATGGTCGGCAGTACATAGCTAGTCAGGTTGGCGTTTTTCATGCCGCCGTCGCTGTCTAGGCTGACCTCTTCGAGCAACGCCCAGCCCAGCGCCTGAACCACGCCGCCGGCGATTTGGCCCGTCGCCAACACGGGATGCAGGACGCGGCCGATTTCTTGCAAGGCCACAAAATCGACAACTTGCACTTGCATGGTGGTGGTATCTACTTGCACATCCGCAACATACACGGCCCAGCCATAGGTGCCATAAGCGACGCCTTTGTAGGCTCTGTCGTCCCACACCACGCCCGGTGGCGGCTCATACAAGCTCCAGCCCTCACGAACAGGCTGCGGATGGCCTAGCGAAGCGCGCATGGCTTGACGCAGGGCGGCTGCCTGCCAGTAGGCGCCGCGACCCGACGTTTGCAGGGACGGCGCCAGCGGAGCGACGTCGCGCCTGGCGGCGCCTTGCAGTAACCCTGCGGTTTCCAAGTTGGTCACCAGGTCATCGCAGGCCTTGGCTACCAAATGCCCGACCACCATCGCCGTACGCGAGGCCACTGTCGGTCCTGAATTAGGCACCTGAGCCGTGTCCGGCTGGACGACCCGAATGTCGTGCAATTCGAGACCTAACGTCTGGGCCGCGACCTGAGCGAAAATCGTCTCGGCACCTTGGCCAATTTCAGTATTGGCTGTGCACACTTCGAGCAGGCCATCGCTGCCAACGCGGACTTTGCACCTGCTGGCCAAATTGACTTCGCCAGAGCCGGTAAAACCGCAGCCGTGCATGAACGTCGCCAGCCCGACCCCTTTGCGCAACGGCAAACCCAGCGCAGCCTGATCCTGATTAAACTTGTGGTAATCGATGCGCTTTCTATCCCAATCGATGGCGTCCAGAGCCCGCTGTTGCCAGCGGTGCAGGTCGACCGGTTCGTCAATGCGCTGTCCTGTCGCCAGCGTGCCACCGCGCCGGACCAAATTGCGCCGCCGCAATTCCGCAGGATCGAGGCCCAGTTGCACCGCGCACACGTCCAGGTGCCGCTCCATGGCAAAAATGGTCTGCGGTGCGCCAAAGCCGCGAAAGGCGCCGTTGGGCGCGGTGTTGGTCAGCATCACTTTGGCGTCGATCCGCACATGCGGGATTTCATAGGGTCCCGCCGCGTGAATGGTTCCGCGCGACAACACCACCGGCGACAAGGTCACATAGGCACCGCCATCCATGCGCACTTTGGCATCAAAGGCCAGTAGTTTTCCATCTTTATCTAGCGCAGTCCGCAACCAAGTCGTACACGGATGGCGCTTGGTGGTCGCCTGCATGTCCTCGACCCGGTCATAGATGAGCTTGACCGGCTTGCGCACCTTGAGCGCCAGCAGCACCGCATGGCCAGCGATAATCGACGGGTAGTCTTCCTTGCCGCCAAAGCCGCCACCGGTGGCCGTTTGCGCGATCTCGACCGCCTCGTCAGGCAGATTGCACAAATGTTTGATGGCGGTGTGCACGTAAAAAGGACACTGCAACGAACCTTGCACCCGCACCCGGAACGGCTTTTTAGGCCACGACCCGTGCATTTCATCATGCGCATCGAGCCAGACTTGGGCGATGACCCCTTGCGGTTCGATGTAGGCTTGCTCTTGGGCGCCGGTGTCGTACACCCCGGCCACCACCTGCGCGGCGCTGGCAAAAACGCCTTCCAGTTCCGTTTGATCCTCGCCCGCACCCTTGCGCAAGGTCAAACTTTTCAACACGTTGTCGGTTTGGTGCTGCACTTGGTCGGCCGCGGCGTCGATGCGGTGGTCAAAAATGGCCGGCGCCGGCTCGCAGACCACAGTCACTTGTTTGGCTGCCCACGCCACCACCTCGCGATCGGGATGGGCCAGCAGCACCACGGCTTCATGCTTGTGGCGAAAATGATCGCGAACTAGATAGGGCTGGTCGCGCTCAATGAGTTGGACAATGTTCAGATCAAGGGTAGACGCGGCGCCGCTTTCGCTCGGCCCGTGCGAAGTATCAGGGGCATGAACGCTAACCACGGCGGCTGGCACGTCTTTGGCGGTAACGATGACAAACTGGCGCCAGTCTGGGCCTTGCCCAAAGCGAACAGCGGTGACGCGGCCGCGCGCGATCGGGGTCCGAACGGTGGCACCATACCAGCCATCAAAGGGCAAATCGTCGACGTACAGGGTTTTGCCCGCGACCTTGGCCGGCCCGTCGGTGCGATCCGGGTTTTTGCCAATGTGAGGCGAGTCAGCTAGCGGCGGGGTGCGGGCGTCGTCGGGCATGGGCGGGCCTGAACCGGCAGCGGCCGGATGGCGCGCAGGATAGCGCGCGACAGCCGGGCGGACAAATCTACAAATGACCGCGAAGTGGCTGGCGATCGGCTGTAGAATTAGGGGCTAATTGCCGCCCGCCGACCGCACCATTGCCCAACTGTAGGCAATTGAGTAGCGAATATCGGTCTCGGTCTCGTTGCTCCACGCTTCGTCGAGCACGGCGGCGAGCCCGGCGATCGGCGCGGCAGCCCCAGCCCCGTTGGACTTGAGCACCATCGGGGCATTGGTCTGGGTGCCGCCCAAATTCAAAGCAATCTGGCGACGGACTTCGGCATCGGCTGCGGCAAACAAGGTCTTGGCCACCGGCAGCGCCGAGACCTCGCCCTCTTTGAGCAAAAACGCCACCACATTGGCCTTGGCGCGACCGCCGATTTCTTTGACGGGCAGCTTAGCGAGGCCCTTTTTGGCCGCGTCGACGACTTTCTTGGCAATCGGCAAACCGCCGACCATCGCCAAATACTTGCTGTGCTCCCAACTCAGGTTGCCGTCGGCGCCAAACACGTTGCCCAAGAACTCTTTTTCCGCTTTGCCGTCGCCCAAAATCGCCAATCCCAGCAAAGCGGAAATGCGCGCCGAGTTGTCGGGGTTCTTGGCCATCTCTTTGACCTTGCCCTGCCACTCCGGCTTGGCGCTGGCGTCGCCCATCGCTGCACGCATGACGTCGTTCATGCCGTCGCTGCCGACTTTGATGCGCGCCAGTTTGGTCGCTATCGACTTGTCGCCAAAGCGGGCCAAATAGTGAGCGCACGAGGTGCGCGCCTCATCGACACCGTAGCCGTTCAAATCGGGCGCGAACATGGCTTTGCATTCCTCGATGAGACCATTGTTATTCCAAGTCTCAAACAGGGCCGCACCTGCGGAAAGCGCGTAATTGGAGAACTCATCGCCGGACTCAAATGCCACGTACTTTTTGACCAGATCGGAGGAAGTCTTATCACCATACCAGGCCAAAATCCGCACTAACAACGCACGGTTGTGACGACCAGCTGGGCCGGCGTAGACCTTTTCATTGCCCAAGACCCCGAGCAACATCGCTTTGTCAGCGGGGTCGCCGCGCAGGGCCACCAACTCCATCGAAGCCACTGCGGTGTCACAGCCCCACGCGCTAACGCAAGCGGTCGAGGTGGTCGCGCGGTCCATGTTGAGCTTGAGGGCGTCGGCGATGAGTTCAGCCGGCCACTTGGTCGGACGCAAGGCGGCCTTAAAGTCCTTGCACTGGGCGAAGCTTTGCTTGTAGCAACCGTCTTCGTAAAACCATTTTTTGAAGTAGCCGTAGTCGCCTGTGCCTTCTAGGGCTTGGGTCCAACCCGGATGATCGGCAGCGGCGGCAGGGGTCGAATCAACAAAACTGCCGCACGCCAGCGCCAGCACCACCAAACAAGCAATGAAATTACGCATGAAATACCTTCACGAGCCAAATACTTGGCCAAAAACTCGCAAAACGGGCTCGCATTGCGATTGGGAAATGCTGGGGCAGCAGCATCATAGCGGCGGCCTCGGCGACTGTCAACCAGAAACACGACCGGGGTAGGCCCGATCGACCTCGCCCTGAAAAAGCCTGTTGCCCGACCTCGATACAGCTCGCTTGAGCGTACCCGCCTCAGAACCCCTAACTTTAAGCAGATCTACACATGCACCCCGGTCGGCAGCGATGGGGTGTACAAATCCGCAAAGCGGGCAATGTGCTGTAAATCTTTGGTGTTATCGGCCGGCTTACGCCTCCGGCGACATCAGCCCAAGACGGTTTCGCGGCGGCGAAGACCCTGCACCGTTGCCTGCGTCGTGCGGATGAGCGCGGCGTAGGTCCTTTGCAGCCGTTCTGGCCAAGCGATGGCGCGCTTGGGCTCCGCCGGCGTCGTCACGGACCGAAAAATCGCCAGCGCGTTGTACCCCATGCGCCGCAGCAGGTTCATGACCAGCATGCCTTGCGGACGCCAAAGCCACGGTCGCAGGTCTTCCCTGAACGCCGTGTCCAGCGTGTTGGGGTTGTGGTTCTCGACCGACCAGCGACGCCGAATCATCTCGAGCCACTGTGCCGCCTTCAGCACTGTGGGCCGCCGTCAGCACTGTGCGCCGTAGGCTGCCAAATCGCTGCCGGGACGGCCGAATTCGCAATCGGCACCGCATCGAACCGCACCGAAATGTGATCGAGATTCGGGGGACTTGGACACGACGCCCAAGCCCGACCCCGCTCGACGGTCAAGGCGTGATCAAGCAATGGCCGTTACTGGACTTGCTTGCACGGTCGCAGCGGCGCCAAATCGACAGCTGCGATTATGTGCACGACGGCTAATCGCTAGATGCAGGCGGTTTGCGCCTTGCCGTTGCTTTGTTTGAGTGGTGGCGAGCGCTTGGTGTCAGTGGTGGCGAGCGCTTGGTGTCAGTGGTGGCGAGCGCTTGGTGGCAGTGGTGGCGAGCGCTTGGTGGCAGTGGTGGCGAGGCTTAATCGCCGATGGGGGCTACTTGCCACAAGCGGTGATCGAAGCAATTTTCTAGAAATTTTAGGCTCTTGGCCATCGGCCACCGCCAGCCCGATCCGGCCAACTCTCGGGCGAGCCGCAGCACCTGCTTGGTCGATCGAGAGCGCCCCACGCAACCAGCAAAGAGACGCCGAACAAGCACCATCCCGATTGGCTGTCTAGAGAGCCGATCAAATAAGATTTGCTCGGCGTCTCAGTGCTTGCTTTGTGGGTCGCGAGCCTGCGGCACTTATTCACTGGCCTGCGGGTTGGCGTCAGGCCACTCCGTTTTGTTTGGGAATTCTTTGAGGTTCGGCGTTAATTGGTCGGGTCTCTGGGAGCCTGTCGGAAATCAATCGGTTATGAAATATCTTTGCGGTTATACACAATGAATCTATTGCGATCCGACAGTCTCCTAGCTATTCAGATATTCTCAACTGTCCAAGAACTGCCCGGAGTGAGTCCGTGCAGTTTCGGGCAGTTGCCGCCGTCTAGCCAGACGGCCCTAGGAGCGAGTCGAAATACTCCGACACGCTTCTAGGAGCCTGTCGGAAATCAATCGGTTGTGAAATGTCTATCCGGTTATACACAATGAATCTATTACGATCCGACAGTCTCCTAGCCAGTCAACTATTCTCAACTGTCCGAGAACTGCCCCGAGTGAATCCGTGCAGTTTCGGATAGTT
>SHZD01000008.1 GCA_009692465.1 Myxococcales bacterium | reverse complement strand
ACTGTCCGAAACTGCACGGATTCACTCCGGGCAGTTCTTGGACAGTTGAGAATATCTGTGAAGCTAGGAGACTGTCAGATCGCAATAGATTCATTGTGTATAACCGCAAAGATATTTCATAACCGATTGATTTCCGACAGGCTCCTAGACAGTTCGCAGGACTGTCTCATTGGCGTACGCAAGTACGCCTCAATCGTCAAGCCCCTTGCTCCTTGTCGAGCGCCAGCGAGCGACCGGGGACTGGCATCCCAAATCGGGGGTCGCGGGGAATTTCGGTGGTGAATTTGGGTGCAACTGGTGAGTGAACCCAATGTCGCGTCGGGTCGACCAGCGATCAGGTTCAGTGAGGCAGTTCCAAGGCGCTGTTCCTAAATTACTCATCGACCTGCGCAACAGAGTTGCAGCACGCCGCGCGCGGCACCCTCGATAGATGAAACTTTTCAGCGTGCTGCATGGCGACCGGGCCTCCGGGCGCCCGCGCGGCTACGCAGCACACGTGGGGCGGCGCGCCCCGAGTTTCTAGTTAGGAGCGGCGAGTCGGCCTTCAAGGCCGCGAGCCTAGCGACCCACATAGCAAGCAAACAGAACCAATCCCAGAATGCCTCTTTCTGGGATAGTTCCTAATCAGCGCGCTTGAGGTCCGGCGGCACAAAGAAACTGAGGCCGACGGTCAAGATGAGCTGGCCGGAGTACGCCGCTGGTGGCGGTTGATTGTTGCGGTCCACGGCCAGAGTGCGCTTGACGAAATAGTCATTGAGATCAGCGGTTACCGCCAATACCCTCGACACAAAAATGCGCCCGCCGCCGCCAATCCACGGCGTAAGCGAGATGGACGACGATTGTGAACCACCAGAGGTGGCGACAATTCCCGACGCGTTGGCAACGCCCGCGCCCAAATTCATGTGGATGTCAAAGTGCATGGGCACCGAGCCAAACAGCATGAACTTGCCGGAAAACGGGGTCACCGCTGCATGGCCACCCGCGACAAGCGCCAACCGCGAGGTCCGCATCGCGAACGTTTCATTGAGTTTTGTTACTTTTGTTTCAATTTCACCGGCCATGCCCGTGCGCAGACCGATGCCGACCAACAAGTCGGCACCGATCGCTATCCAGTCCGCCAAGTGGATGTCGTAGCGGGCACCCGGGAAAAAATTGCGCTCGTAGGGATCGCCAAGGCTGGCGCCGAAAACGACCCCAATTTCCTGACGACCGGCCCGATACAAGTTGTTGCGGCGTACCATCGGAGTGCCTTCCAGCACATCATCGGCAACGGCATTGGCGGAGCTCAGCACCACCATGGCGGCAAGGATAATCCTGAGCAAGCCTAACCGCGGGCTCATAGTACGTCCTTTCATCCTGTGGGCCTACCGAGCGAGCCGGTAACTAACCGAAGGTGGAATCCAAATACCGAGTTGCAGGCCGCCAAACACATGCTGCAGCAATCGATTCTCGGCAATAAATTTCTCGCTGGTGATGTAATCGCGCAGTTCAAAGGACAGCGACAGCCAGCGGAGCGAGTGAATGCGAACCCCAGCGCCAACCATGCCAAACGGCTTGAGATTTTCGCCGCGAGTAGTCCGCAGGGCCCCTCCACCAAGCAGTACGTAGCCATCCAACTGCAGCACGCCCAGACCAAAGCTGGAAAATTTGCCAACGACTGGACTGAGCTGGACTTGGCCATGACCGCCAGCCTGAAGCAGGGACTTTTCAGGGAAAAGTCCGAAATTACTCTCGACTTGGCTAAACTTTGCCGTAGTGGCACCGAACCACTTGGAGGCGCCAGCGCCGATAGCCACGCGTTC
Organism: Myxococcales bacterium; assembly: GCA_009692465.1. Classification (GTDB taxonomy): domain Bacteria; phylum Myxococcota_A; class UBA9042; order UBA9042; family UBA9042; genus SXRM01. The sequence continues at coordinate 57,443 of SHZD01000008.1, read as the reverse complement.
AGAAACGTGGACCAAAAGCGTTGCATCTGCCGCCTGATGGCTGACGAGCGAGTCAGCCATCGATAGGCCGCCGCCAAGGGCGAGCTCGACGCGACCCGCCTTCACTAGATACCTCTGCTGAAAAACACGCACGGATTTTTGAAGATCCGCTTCGCCTTTTTCGGCGAGTTCTCGTGTCAATGTGGAGCGCCGAGCAGTATCAGCGTCCTCAGGCTTGGCGTCGGCCTTCTCGGCGCTAGATCCGGCCTCTGAATCGCCAGCAGGAGCCTGAGCGGCGGCCGGCTGGCTCCAACAGGTCAGCACTGCAACGACGCCAATGCACCGAATCAAGCTCGTAATTATGGGCAGTTGCAGCACGGTCAAGGTGGCTCCGATTACCTGTTTGTACCGTCGCGCAAAATCGGGCGGTTTTGAACGTGCCCGAACAGGCCGTCTCTCAACCGCGGCGCGATGCTACGTTGTCGCTTGGGCAAGTGCAACTTGACTGCAGTAGGCGTTGCGCCTTTCAGCCGCGCCATCGATTGCCGACGCTGTGACTTCAACTGCGGCGTTACCGAAAACCTCCGCGATTAAAGCCTGTGTTTTCATGGGTTTCTGTGCGCTCAGCGTTTGTCCCGCTTAGGGACCTTGCCTGAGTGTTCCTCGACGTAGCGCACAATTGCGGACCAAATTCGGGGTGTTCGACGCGCCCAATTTAGGTTGGCCAGCAAGTAGCCCGTCACATCCCCGGCATCAAAACGGTCGCCTTCAAACAGGTAACCGTGCAAGCCGCGATCGACCATCATGGCGGCTAAGGCGTCGGTCAGCTGAATCTCGTCGCCGCGGCCCGGATTGGTGCGCGTCAAGTAATCAAAGACGGCAGGGTCAAGCACATAACGGCCGACAACGGCCATCGTCGAAGGGGCATCGTCGACCGCTGGCTTTTCGACAATCGCGTTGATCCGCACGGTACGGCCGTCCATAGGGTCCACGGTGCCGGCCGCAATCCCATAAGAACTTGTTTCTTCACGGGGAACATTCATCAGCGCGACAACGCTGGTCCCAGTGCGCTCATAGACATCGATCAACTGACGAGCGCACGGACGCTCGGAATCGACAAGATCGTCCGGCAAAAACACCGCAAACGGCTCATCGCCGATCAGCGAGCGCGCACACAAAATGGCGTGACCCAGCCCCAACGGCCGTTGTTGGCGCACTGTAGCTAGCTTGACCAATTGGGACGGCCGCATGACTTCGCGCAATAACGCTTCCTTGCCGGCCCGCCGCAGCGATTCCTCCAACTGAGGATGGGCGTCAAAATGATCGACGATTTCCGTCTTTCCGCGGCCAGTAACGATGATCACCTGCTCGATACCGCTGGCGGCAGCCTCTTCGACGATCAACTGTATCGAGGGCTTGTTGACGATGGGCAGCATCTCCTTGGCCACCGCTTTGGTCGCGGGCAAGAAGCGAGTACCCAATCCAGCAGCAGGAATCACGGCTTTGCGAACTGTGGCCACAGAAATCTCCGAGCTCCAACGGGAGTACGTGAGGCCGATTGTGGCGCAGCAGTGCGGAAGCGTCTATCGTCAACAGGCGTTGCCGCTGCCGAACGGTCCGCGGGCGAGGCGCTGCATGGTCGCCGAGTCGAAAGCCTAAGGTACTGCTGGCTCGACCGGGCGTGTGTGTAGTGCCTGTGCCAAGCAATCAGGCGCGAGGTCCAAAATGCAAATTTCCTCCCTGGCGGAAACCGTATTTGACCGTCTGGCTGAGTCCAAAGGCACCTTCGACGACGTTGCGAAGTCCGGAAATCTAAAGGTGATTACCTCGCTAATGCGCCCTGCAGTTCGTGGCTACGTGCTGCGCAAAGGCAAACAGGTGGACGGCCGCACCGATATCGACACCAACTCGCCTGCCCACTTTGACTGGCGCTATCGCCGCGATCGCGAGGATTTGGCTAAATTGTATCGCTTGGCCAAACAGTCCCAATGGGATTCGGATACCACTTTGGACTGGAGCACCGTCGTCCAGATCGGCAATCCGGCCAACCCGTTAATAGATCCGAAACTATTTCCGCTGCAGAACTACGCACCATTTCAGCGCTTGAGCGAGGCTGAAAAGGCCGATCAGGGCCATGCGCTGGTGTCGTGGCTGTTGAGTCAGTTCTTGCACGGCGAACAGGGGGCTCTTTTTGCGGCTTGTCAGGTCACTCAAGCTGTGGGGTGGCTGGACGGCAAACTGTATGGATCCACTCAAGTTATGGATGAGGGCCGCCACGTCGAGGTCTTTCATCGCTACCTCGACGACAAGCTAAAACGGCTCTATGAAATCAACGACAATCTGTACGTGGTCATCGATGCCCTGATGACCGATGGCCGCTGGGACATGAAATTCTTGGGCATGCAAATCTTGATCGAGGGTTTGGCCTTGGGCGCGTTTGGCGCGCTGCGACAGGTGTCCGGCGAACCATTACTGCGCAAATTGCTTGAGTATGTGATGCGAGACGAGGCGCGCCACGTGGCGTTTGGGGTACTAGCGCTGCAGCGTTACTACCGCGACACGCTGACGGCGGCACAGTTGCGCGAGCGCGAAGACTGGTGCTTTGAAATGAGTGTGTTACTGCGCAATCGCTTCCTAGCTCACGAGGTCTACGACGAATATTGGGCCCACAAGATGTCGCGCCGGCAGTGGAATGAGATCGCGATGACGGCGCCGTTCATGTTGATGTTCCGCAAGCGCATGTTCAAGCGGATCATCCCGAATCTAAAGCGTATTGGCTTGCTTAGCGACCGGATCCGCCCGTATTACGCGGAGTATGGCCTGCTCGATTATGAACACGGCAAAGCCGCGACGGAGTTAACCGGCGACGACTTAATCCAAGAAATCGAGTGAATGGCTGATTTGAGCGCTGCGGCGCCTGCTACGGACCAACCCAAGGAACTGTCCCGAAATTATCCGATCGACGGGCGCACAACGGGAGCGGCGAGTCGGCCATTGACGACCCCAGCTTAGCGACCAACAGCGCAAGCAACTGGAACCGGTTCCACAATGTCCCAATCTGGGCCAGTTTCTAGCGTGGCGCAGAAGGGGTCGGTTCTGGCGGAACAGGCGTCGATTCTGCTGTTTTTGGCGCAATGGCCGCCGAGGGATTCAAAACTCCGTCGCGGTATTCTTCAAAAGTATCGTTGCGCGCCGCTTTTTCGGCTTGATCGCAGGCCATGCGCCCAAGTGTCAAGCCTAAAACGTCTTTGTCCTTACAGACTTCGGTAAGTATCATCTTGCCGTTGGTCGGATCGCCCACTAAGCGCGACAATTCGCCCAGCAAGTACAACCACTCCAGACGGGTACGCGCAGCTTTGGGCGGATCATTGCGCAGGGCCTGAGCCAATAGTCCAATAATATCCCGACGTATTGCCGCAATCTCACGCTCAACAGCCGGATCACTTCCCCCGCGCGGGCGCCGACGCTTGTGGACGTAACTCTGAAACACCAGAGCGCCAATCCGTTCGCGAAGCGGAGCGTTGCGGCGTTGCAGAAGTTGCACGTGGTGGCGATAACTCCAAGCTGGATCCTCGGCGGCGCGTCGCGCTGTCGGTTGCAAGTTGGACTTGATCCAAGATTCCAGCGCCGGATCGACCGGCCGCGAAAAATCGCTAGTCCATGATGCGTAGCCGCATTTTGGACAGGCGACAACCAAGTTAGTGTACGCTTGGGTCGGGATCTCCAGATCGGAGTACAGCTTGAGTGACGTCTTGCCGTCCGTGCCGATGGGAAAGGTCACGGTGCCATCGAGCGGGCACGGGAAGGAGGCGCGCTCCTCCGCATCGCCGTAGCCCTCAACCACTATGCCAACTACAACAACACAGGTGAGCACGACGGAAAATCGATTTCGAACACTGGCTAACATGGGGTTTGCACACAGCACCGCACGGCGATGCATACGGCAGGGTACGACCGGACGGGGAGTTTGCAAGTAAACGCCAATGGGGCTCGCGGCCCGCAGCCCACAACCTATTGGCCTGCGCAGATTAGGGCCCCAGCACAATTAACTCGACGACGCTGGTCTGGGTCGGAGCGGCGAGTCGGCTGAATAGACGCGAGCTTAGCGACCCACACAGCAGGCAAACCGGCGCAAACAAAATCGATTAGATTTTGTTGGAGCCCTTAGGATTGGTGCCCTTAGGATTGGAGCCCTTAGGATTGGTGGCCTTAGGAGCGGCGCCAACGCTCGATTGCGAAACGACAGACCATTCGGGGCCGTGTGCTGTGGCTGGGCCAAAAACTAGGCCGGAGCCAGCACCTGAACCACAGATCGCCCTTCACTGCCCAGCGGCTCGCCAACCAACGAAAACTCAAGCCAAACAGCATGCCGCGGCAGCAACCCACGAGCGTGCCACGGCCACTCTACAGCGACTATCGATTCCGGATCGTGCAACAGGTCACCAATACCTGCGGCTTCGGCTTCAGCACGGCTGGTGAGTCGATACAAGTCGGCATGAACTAATGGGATCTCGCCGCCGCCGTACTGATGTACTAGCCCGAAGGTCGGACTGGCGACCGCATCGGAGTCAATGCCAAGACCGGCCGCCAGTCCTTTGACAAAGGTAGTCTTGCCAGCGCCCAATTCACCAACAAGCGCCAGCACATCGCCGGGGCCTAGTTGGCGCGCTACATAGCGGCCGAGGCGAAGCATGGCATCGGCATCGACAATTGGCTCTGGGGGCAAATCCACCACGCGAACGCTCACAGCCACTCCACTTTTTCGATGTAAAACACGCGCTTGCCCCGCGGAGTCATGATCGCCACTTCATCGCCCTGCTCTTTGCCTAGTAAGCCGCGGGCCGTGGGCGCCTTAACCGAGACAGTGCCGGCATCCAGATCGGCCTCAAACTCACTGACGATCTGAAACCGAGTTGTCTTGTCCGTGTCAGTGTCCGTAACAGTGACCGTAGCCCCAAACGTCACCCGCGAGCCCGACAGTTTCTTGGGATCGATGACTTCGGCGTCGGCGATCGTGGATTCCAAAAAGCGCATCTGGCCAGCGATAAAGCCCTGCCGGTCCTTTGCTGCATGGTATTCCGCGTTTTCGCGCAGATCGCCGTGGGCTCGGGCCTCTTCCAAATCGTTGATATTTTTAGGACGTTCGACTTCGCGCAGGTGCTTGAGCTGGGCGTGCAACTTGGCGAGACCTGCGGGCGTGATGGGCGTTCCGGTCATGATCGTTCTCCGCGTTCAAGCTGGCCAGTCGTGCCTAAGTGCCACATTTTGACCTCGACAGCGCCAAATCGCTTGCAGTCTGGGCGCAACCGCACTGAAAACTCAATCAGCGGCGAGTCAACAGCCCGTCACTGTTGAGTTCGTAGCTCGCTGGGAGGGCCGCCGCCAGTTGGTCGGACCACGTCGCCATCGGCACCTGATGCTCGACGGCCAATTCGTAAGCGAGTGCTTTGACCCGCTGACCTTCGGTGGCGTCTAGCATTCGGCCAGCCAAATACGGTGCGATCTCGTCAGCCGGATAGCCCACTAGACCGTCCAGTGCATAGAACCGAATTTCATTGGACCGCGAACCAAGCAACTCAATCAGGGCATCACGAACTTTGTCATGGCGAAAGTCCCTTAGATTACTCACGATCTCGCGAAGGCGTTCGAGTCCTTGGTGGTAGCCCGGATCGCAATCAGCAATGGCCTTGAGCAATGTATGTACCGCCACCTCGTCGCCAGCCAGATCCCGCAGCGCCCGCAATGGAAAATACACCGCGTCGTGGGTCGCAATAAAATTCTGCAGCGGCCCGACAGCGGAGTCGCCCCAATGAGAAATCTTTTCATAGGTGTACTGCTTTTCGCGCTCGTCAATCGTCGGACCGCTAACGCGCAACGTGAAGCGCTCAAGCAACGCATCGAGCGCCGCTGGCGTCCCTAAACGCACTAAGTCGTCGATGGCCTCCAAACGCTGCTCGGCCTGACGGTACTGGTCCATCAGGATGCGCTTGAGCTTGTCGATGTTCTTCTGCGGATCCGATCCGCCGATAAGGAAGTCCAAAAATCCCATAAGTTATTCCGAAGGTCGCGCCTGAGGCAGCGCCGCTGAGGGCCAAATATAGGGCAGCAATGGGTGCGGGGCTACACGTCGCTTTTGCCCATGCGATTGCGCCAAACAATCACGGCGACGCAAGCCAGTGCAACGACAGCGGAAACCAGCAATGCAGTCACGACTGGCACAATGCTGCGCCCCGAAGCCTGATACATTTTGCCAATCAGCAGTTCTTGCACGACCGAACCGGTCGAGCCGATGCCCGAAATGATCCCTGCTGCGCGGATTGCACCTTGACGGCCACCGATGTCCATGGCCCCAGCGCCAGTCAACAGGGCGTCCGGCCCGTACAATGTGAAGCCGATCACCCCAATACTGATGGCGAATGCTATCGCAGAACCAGTGCCAAAAATCGCCATCCCGATGGTGGCGCCGACCAAAGCGGCGAGCATGATCAGCGCCACTAGAGCCCGGCGGCCGCCAAATACGCGATCGCTGAGCCAACCAGTGCCTAAAACGCCGACCACCCCGCATACTGCAAACGCCGTCGAAACATAGCCGGCGTCAGGTGGGGCCAAGCCAAAGTTGGCCGAAAGAAAATAAGGAGCCCAGCCATCGATCGCGTAACGGATGAATTTCATACCGAAATAGGCGAAGCCGACCAGAAGGACGGTAATCCAAGTGTTGGTTGACCAGCGAACGACACCGTCCTGCTGGGGGCTGTCAGCAGTCGGCGAACTCGATGCGCCTTCGTCGGTATCAATAGCGGCCAACCCCCGGTCTTCTGGGCGATTTACCGCAAACAACCACACGATCACCGCCGTCACTGCCAAGGCCAGCGACCCTGACCAAAACGCCGCAGCTATGCCAAACTGCCCAAGCATCCACGACGACAGCAAGGGCGCGGCGATGTTGCCGGCCTGAAAACAGGTTGACCACACGCCCATGACCCGGCCGCGCTCGCTGCGGGAGAACCAGGCCGCCATGATCCCGACGCTATTGCTCCAGCCTGCCGCTTGGCCAAGGCCGTTGATCGCGGCGAGCGCGACGAAGGCTGGCACTGAGGTCGTGGCCCCCATAGCCAAGTTGCTGACGATCGACGTCGCCAAGCCGGCGAGCAACATTTTGCGGGCGCCAAAGCGCGGCCCGATGGTCCCGCTGACAAATTGTCCGACGGCATAGGCAATCAAGAATGCAGCGCCGATTTGCCCAAGGACTTCCGGAGAGAACCCGAGACTGGCCTCCAACGAGCTCTTGGCGACGTTGAACGGTTTGCGGCCAAAATAATAGCCGACGTAGCACAGCCAAGTACCTGCAAACACGCGATAACGCCACTGCCGCTGGCCCGGCGTCAGTTCAGCTGCAATGGCTGATGGGCTCTCAAGATGCGGATTGGCGGTCACGTGGGGTCCTGAGCTTTGAAAGCCTAGCTTTCACCGACGACGCGCCGCAAGGTGTTCCTGCGCTGCTCGGGTGGTGTCGAGTGCCCAGATGGCGCAGGCGCACGCGCCTAGTGTTGCACGAAAGGCCAATTTTGGCAGTGCCAACGCCATTGTGCTGCAGTGTGGCGAAAACGCAAAAGTGGGGCGAAAACGCAAAAGTGGGGCGAAAACGCAAAAGTGGGGCGAAAACGCAAAAGGCCCGACCGCGATGGTCGAGCCCTGTGCTTAATGGAAACGAAACTGTAGTGCTTAGGTCGAACGAGAACTTTGAACTGAAGTTGCTTGAGAATTCGCGGTCATTACCTATACAATACTTACCGTTACCAACTCGAATCGTATGCTTCGAACCAATCGGGTGGAGATGATGGGGATCGAACCCATGACCCCGTGAATGCCATTCACGTACTCTCCCAGCTGAGCTACACCCCCGAAATTTTCGCCCGCGACTTTGGCCATGGTGCGATCGCCGCATCATTGGCTAGCTCGCCAGCTTCATCTTAGCCTAACTATAGCCTAACTATGTGCATCGATTCACGCGCGGCCCAAACCGCGCAGGTCTGTCCGTGGGCGGCGCAGTATAGTCAGGCGCCCGTAGACGTCAATAGGCCGTCGGCCCGCGACCCCAACCGGCAGCGTTCTCGCCGAGGCCGACTGCACAATCCCCGCCGCGGCCGCAATTCGGCCCTTGAAGGCGCGGCAAAATTGCTGCACAATCGGCCCAGCCAACGAGTACGGCACGTTGGCATTCTGGCGCCTAGGGCGCCGGCAAAGCGTTTGTCGCAGATTCAAATTCGCATGGAGTTGCCTGAGTTGACAGCGGTCATCCGCTCGTCGAGCTTTGGTGGGCCGTGCTAAAGATTCGCGTGTCCTGCGAATCCTGACTCAGCTGCCCAAACTTGTTTGCAAACACGGAGTAGTACAGTCCAGAATGGTCGCACCCAATGTCCCTGCTCGCCAACAAGATGACGCCCGCGCCCGCGAACCGCGCGTCAACCACCGCATTCGCGTTCCAGAAGTCCGATTGGTTGGCCTTGAAGGCGAACAACTTGGCGTGGTGGCCATTGAAGATGCGATGCGGATGGCCCAAGAGGCCAGCGTCGATCTAGTCGAAGTGGCGGCGACGGCGCGTCCGCCAGTTTGCAAGTTGATGGATTACGGCAAGTTCAAGTACTTGCAAAAGAAAAAGACGGCCGAAGCCAAGCGCTCGGCTACTCACATTGAGGTCAAAGAGGTTAAGTTTCGCCCCAAGACGGACGATCACGATTTTCAGACCAAAATGAATCAGGCGCGGCGCTTCTTGCAAGACGGCGACCGGGTCAAAGTCACCGTCATGTTTCGTGGCCGCGAAATCGCCTATGCCCGCACGCAGCAGGAACGGTTGATGGAGATCGCGACGGCGCTTGCTGAAGTTTCGCAAGTGGATGTGATGCCCAAGGTTGAAGGCCGCAACATGTCGATGATGCTCAATCCAAAGCGCGGCGGTTCGGCCCATGCCAAGCCCGCAGAGCCAGCACCGACACCGGTCGCCCCTGCGCCTCCACCGGTCCCGTCTGGGCCGTCGGTGACTACTCGGCGGTCTGGCAACCAGATTTCCTAGGCAAGAAACGGGATAAAATTACGTTGATTCACGTAGTTAGGCGCCTCACCCACCCGATCGCCTAGTAGAACGGCCCTAGTTCGATCACCGATGCGATCGCATCGGGCCACCGAGTAAAGCAAAAAACCGGCGCCGCAGCGCCACTAATTAGGAGATGTTATGCCAAAGCAGAAGACCCGTCGTGCAGCCGCGAAGCGATTTAAGGTGATGGCCAACGGCAGAATCAAGTGCGGTCGCGCCGGCAAGCGCCACTTGCTCAGCGGGAAATCCACCAAGAGGAAACGGCAGTTGCGCACCGGAGGCAAAGTTCCACCTGGCCTAATCAAGATGGCGCACGCGCAAATCCCTTACGCATAGCTTGAGCACAACCAGCCCTCGGGCCGTCGGCGGACTCCATCGACACCGCGCGTTGCAAAGAGTGCCACGCGAGTTTTCGCTGAATTTTGGCCGCTGCCCCTTGGCACAATTGGCGATACGCTGTAATGTTCGCGCCCTCGCCAGCCCGCTGGGTTGGCGAGCGCGAGAATTTGCACCGGCGCAAGTTTCTTTGCTCTGGCGTAAGTATCGAATACGGGCGGACGCCAACGGGGTCCGCACATGGATGCCGTCGCGCACCAAACAGCTGCAATAGCGCCCCAATGGTTGGCGGCACAATGCAGCGGCGTAGGCGGTAAACCCCGATTGCTACAGGGCTTTCGGGTTTGGAGCAGCTAGATGCCACGCGTTAAAGGCGGGACAAAAACCCGCGCACGTCACAAGAAAGTACTGAAAATGGCCAAGGGCATGCGCGGCGCCCGCTCGCGTCTGTTTCGCACAGCCCGCGAGCAAGTCTACCGCGGCCTGAAGATGGCGTTCCGCGAACGTCGGCGCAAGAAGCGCGAGTTCCGCAGTTTGTGGATCATTCGCATCAACGCCGCTGTGCGCGCAATGGGCAGTAAATATTCCGTATTCGCCAATTGGTTGAGCAAATCGGGCGTCGAACTCGATCGCAAAGCATTGGCGGACTTGGCGCTCACTGACCTCGAAGCGTTCAAGGTCGTTTTCAACCAGATCAAGCAAGCGGCGAACGGCAAGTAGCTGTCGCTGCATACGTTTGAAGCCGACCCCAAGGTCGATCGCGCAGTGCGATGCGACCGCCGGCAAGGCCTTCCACGGCGCCACCTTTGGCGCTAATCTGCGGTACTCGCCACTGTTGAGAAGCGCTATTCAAGCGCAACGCACACGGAGCAAGGACCGCCCAGCAATGACAGGAGCCAGACCATGACCAAGGCCGACATCATCGAAGCCGTTTACGGCAAGTTGGGTGGATTTTCGAAGCGCGAGGCCGCCGAGTTGGTGGAACACGTGTTCGATACCCTCAAAGACACGCTGTCCAAGCAGGAGAAAGTCAAAATCTCCGGTTTTGGCAACTTCGTGGTCCGCGAGAAGAAGGCCCGCATGGGCCGCAATCCGCAAACCCGCCAGCCGATTGAGATTTCAGCGCGCCGCGTGTTGACGTTCAAGCCGTCGCAGGTGCTCAAGAGCCAGTTGAACGGCAAGTAATTCCGTTTGGCCCTTTGCCTGCCTCGCTGTAACTTTGCCCTTCCCGCTCGCTGTGACTTTGCCCTTCTCGGTAGTTACAGGGCACGGTAGGCCAGTCAGTCAGAGATTACCAAGCTCGACCGTGAAACTTCACCAGGCCCGACAGCGCAAGTTGCCGGGTTTTGGTGTTTTTGGCGCAGATGGGGCACTGGTGGGCGACGTCGTTGGGTGCCAGTTCCCCAAAAGCCCGAATTGAGCTAGCCTCTCAGTATCGCTACAGCGGGAGTCTGCCATGCCCACCATCGTACCGAAAGGCTCCAAAACACAGCCTGTTGCTTCGCCTCCGGTTCGTAGTGCCGTACCGCTTGGGCAATGGCCAACCAAGGCCTTACTGCGGATTGGTGAACTTGCTGACTTGCTTGGGGTACAGACCCATGTGGTGCGATTTTGGACCGATCAGTTTGGCGCAGTTCGGCCCGAACGGTCGTCGACTAATCGCCTGCTGTTCGGACGGCCGGCGGCGGAAAAGCTGCTGAAAATCCGCGACTTGCTGTATGAACAGGGTATGACCATTGCTGGCGCGCGCAAAGCGCTGGGTGCCTCGCTGGAACGCAAGGCGATCGCAGAACCCCGAGGTGCGGAGCAGGCTGATCTGATTCGGCAAGTGGAGCGTCTGCAAAGTGATCTGCGGGGCCTGCAAGCCCGAGAGGCGGCAGCTAGAGCCAGCGAAAATGCGGCATTAAGCGAAGCGGCTGCGGCACGGGCGCTCGCTGCGGCTGTCGACACCAGTCGTTTGGTGGATTTGGCCGAGCGAATGCACGCCTTTGCGGCAGACCTGGAATCATCTGCAGGTGACAGTAACTGAGCGTCAGGCTTTGCAGCCGATGACCGAGCCAGTCCGGCCAGCGTGCCCTCAACTGGCAGATCCGGCCCCAACCAGTGCGTAGCCAGTTACACCACATTATGGTATCTGTCCGCCCCCGATTGCCCTTGCGCAAGCGGTTGGTAGGACAGAAATGGACGAGCGAGATGTGCCGCTTCCCAACCCGATTTTGGCCACTTTGGCGCCACTCGGCAGTAGTCAGGCGGCTGGCAAATCTGACTCGAGGGTAGACCACGAGCGAGAACAGCGTGCGGAAGAGATCTGCTCGCGGTTGCTGATTGAGCGCTGGTTGGCCAAGCGCTCGTACCGTGATCTGCTGGTGGACGACGAAATGCGGGCGGCGGTTGCGCGGCGGCTCGGTTTAGTCGGCCTCGAGTTGGTTGAGTCCTTCACTTCAGACTGGTTTGCGGTCCGCCTCAAACGCTCGATTGAGGGCGATATTGCCTTTGACTGGGCGACCAACACACGTTTGCCGCGCGGGGCAATTGCGCTCTTGGTGGTAGTTTGGGCCAAGCTGATTTTGCCTAGGCGCCTTGAACCGGCCGACGCGGTTGCGGTGGCTGCAGATGCGACGGAACCAACTGCGAAAGCGGCGCCCGCGGCGTTGGCGTCGATTAGCCGCGAGCAACTCTACGCCGAATTTGGCCGCAAGTTTGGCAAAACTGCGTTCGCTCGCTACCTCGGGCAACTGAAGTCAGCTGGCTTTGTCCGCGAAGACCGCGCCGGTAATTTGCGCGACGGTCCGTTGCTGGATCTGCTGGTCGATGGGGTGGAAATGGCCCAAAAGCTGCGCGACTCCGTACTTTGGGACGTGCTCGATCGCGGCGTGACGGATGTCATCGAGGGCACAGATGATCCCAACGACGCTGAAAGCGATGATTTTGGCGATGACAATTGACCGACTAGTTGAACCTAGAATGGCGTCGCAGCGGCCATTTCTGGGGCGACCCAAGCGAGCGTAACCGGACATGTTCACTTTCAAATGGCTTGAACTGATGAATTGGGACTACTGGTCCCACGTGCGCGTGCCGCTTGACGAGCAAGTCGTGCTGATCGCTGGACCCAACGGCTCGGGCAAGACCACTGTCCTGGACGCCATTCGCGTCTTGTTGGGAGCGCGCAAGCTGTCGACGTCTCGCAAGATGCCCCAATACTTACGCGATGATACGGGTGTGGCCATTATTAAAGCGGTGGTCACCAATCCGTTGCGCAAAGGCACGGGCAAGCGGCCATTTTCGCCGCGTGGGGTGTTCGACGAGCAGGCGACGATCGCCTGTATTTTGGAACGAAAACAGGGACAATGGCAACGGCGCTACCACATCTTGGCCGGCGATGCCCCGCTTGAGCAACTGCGCACTGCCCCTCACGGAATGGGTCCCGAGGAGTACGCCAAGGCCCTGGATGAGGCGCAGGTGCCGCGCACGCTGTTGAAAGTGTTAGCGCTGGAACAAGGCGAGACCCACAAGCTGGCCCAGCGTACTCCGGAGCAGCTTTTGGAGTATGTGCTTGAATTGCAAGGCGATAAGCAGGTCTTGGAACGGTATGCCACGGCGCGGACCGAGTATTTGGCCGGCCAGCGTGGCATGGAAGACATGGACCGCCGGCTGCAAGTGCAAGCCATGCACGTCGACGTTTTGCGGCGCGAAGCAGAACAATTCAAAGAATTGGCGACGCTAACGCACCAAGAGCGCGAGATCCGCGATATCTCCATGCCGGCGGCGCGCCTCAAGGGTTTGGTGCGCGATGCGGACGATGTGCGGGCCGACATGGCCCGAGCGGCTGCCGTGCTGCGGGCTGCCGAAGGTGTCCTGACTGGTTATTCAGGCGAAGCCGACGTGGTGCGCGATCAGGCCCAGGCGATTCGCCAAGGTATTGAGAGCAAACGCAAAAGTTATCAAACCTTGCTTTCGGAAAAGGAGGTTCTTGACGGCAAGTACCGCGATCTCAAACGCATGGAAAGCGAATTGCTGGAACTGCGGGATCCCGGCGCACTGGCCGATGCGGCCATGGTCGAGTCCTTGCGTCTGGAGCGCGAACGGTTGGTGGCCGGCGAAGCGGGTACCCGCAACGACATGGCGAAGCTTATTGGCCAAATTGCCGAATTACGCGCCGAGTTGAGCCAACTTGACGGCGGTGGTCGCTCGCGGCGGGCTCCACCAGAACAGACCGCTTACATGCTGCGTGAGTTGCGGCAACTGGGCATTGAAGCGGCGATCGTCGCCGAGGTGATCGAAATTACCCAACCAGAATGGCAAGTTGCCGTTGAGTCGGTGCTGGGCAACGCGCGGTTTACCATCCTTGTTGACCAGCGCCACGAGCTGGAAGGGCGCAAGATTGGCCAGCGGATCCGCTATCGCAACTATGTCACGGCATGGGACAGCTCGCGGCGAATTCAGGCGCGGCAAGGGTCGGCCCTTGGTGCGGTGCAGATTACGGACTTGCGCCTGCCTGAGCACATCGTGCAGCAGCTTGCTTCGGTACAACTTGTTGATAGTGTTGAAGCCGGTCACCAGTTGGGTCGCCAGACTAGCATTACACCCGACGGCTATCGCCAAGATACCCGGGGCGGGATTTTTGTAGGAGTCACCGATCTTTATTGCGGGGCTTCCGCCGGTGGCCATCGAAAACTGCAAGTAGAATCCGAACTTGGCCGTTTGCGGCAACTGCGGGACAGTTTGGAGGCAACGCTTGGACCGACGAGTCGGCGGGTGGCCCAAATTGACGAATTGCTGGTGGCTCAGAAAGTCCGCGACAAGTTGATGGCCAAGATCGGCGATCCCGCCGGACTGGCAGAGCGCGTCTTGGACCTGACTCAACAGCGGCGGACTGCCTCCGAGCACCTGCTGCAGTTGCTCAATGAGATCGACGCGGCCAATGTCGAAGTCGTCGATCGCGAACGACGGATTTCACAGCTGGAGTACCGCAACCGCGACGCGATCATCGAGCGGGACCGGGCGCGCACTCAACTTTCAGCGTTCACCGCCAAGCTGCAGCGGCTCGAAGCCGAACGGCAGGAGTTGGCTGAGCGCGTCCCCGTCGAGTTTCAAACACCTGCCGCGCAAGAGCTTTTGCCGCCTGAGCTGCAGTTGATTGAGCGACTCAACTGGGTTCGCGATCGCATTGCCAATTTTGAGGGTAACCGTGATCCGCGGACGGTGCAGATTTTCGAGCGCGCCGCGGCGGAATTGGCAGAGCACGAGCGGGCTTTGGCTCGGCACCGCAATCAAATGGCGCTTGGCAACGACGAGTTAGCGCTGGCGCGGCAGGCGTATCGCCGGGTGGTCCAAGAGACAATTCGACGCTATCGAAATAATATCTTGAAGTTAGGCGAACTGTGCCGTGTCGAGGTGCAGGTCAAAGTGCCTAACGCAGAGGTGCTTCGCGACGCCAACGATGACTTGCTCAGCCGAGCTGGACTGGAGGTGCGCATCGGCTTTGACGGCAAAAAGCCAGTCCCAGTCGACGATCCCAAGCTTTCTGGCGGCCAGTCGGTGGTGTCGTCGCTCATCTTGCTGATGGCGCTTACCATGGAAGAGGGCGGCGATGCGACGGGATTTTTTATTCTGGATGAGCCGTTCGCCCACCTGTCCGTTGAGCGCATCGATGAAGTCGCGCGCTTTTTGGGGGTGACGAGGGCGCAGTTCATCATCACTACGCCGACAACCCACAATTTGTTGGTCTACAATCCCGCGCGGCTGACGTTGAATTTGCGGAAAAAATCGCCCACCGAGCGTCACGCTCCGGTGCCTTCGTTTCTGCGCCGCTAGTCGCGGTATTGGCTGCAGAGGTATCCCCGCTACGCCGCAGAGCCAGCCGGAAAAGCCATGACGACTAAGGCCGTGTCCGCGTTGGTTTCTCCTTGGTGGTCGCGCCTGCGGTCTGGCCGGACTAGCGCGCAAGATCCCCAAGTACCGGCGACCAAGCTGACCGTGGTCATGGCAGCAGCGGTGCTTTTGGCTGGGCAGACGCTTGCGCGGTACGCTGGCGTTTTCGAAGACGAATCTTGGTATGGCGTCCATCTCGCATTGGGCTGGCTGGGGCTGGCAGCACTGTTGCGCATCGCCCATCCGCGCATTCTGCATGGACTTTCGCCCCAGTCGCTGGGCGTCCTCGCTGGCACTGCGGTGGCGATCTGCGGATTTTGGTACCTCGGTCGGGTTGACCGCTGGGAGCAGTGGTGGCAACCGCATTTGCCAACGGCAGGTTGGGCGCGGCCGGTGTGGGGCTTTGCCTATTTTTCGCTGATGGCGCTGGTTTTTCGGCTCGGCATCCCAACGCTGTGGGCCCGCAAACTTGGCATGAACGCTCACGATCTCGGGTGGAAGCGTAAGGGCTCAGAGTTGCGGGTGTGGCCGATCTACGTTGGGCTGTATCTCGTTGTGCTGCCCTTGGTGGCGGCCGCTTCGGCGACCGAGGCCTTTCAAGCGAAGTACCCGCTGGCTCGTGCGCTGCTGGATGCCCAAAACACCATCGATGCATGGCAGTTTCTGGGTTATCAGGCCCTGTATGTGCTGGTCTTTGTCAGCGGTGAGTGTTTTTGGCGCGGCTGGATTGTGTTTGGCCTGGAGCGCCAGTTTGGCAACTATGCGATCATGTGGATGCTAGTTCCCTATGTTTTCGCACATTTTGGCAAACCCTTGGCGGAATCGCTGGGCGCGATTGTGGCCGGCACTGTGCTCGGGTGGTTGGCCTTGCAGCACCGCAGCGTGTGGTTGGGCGTTGTTTTGCACTATGCCGTGGCGGCGACGATGGACGGATTGGCGATGGCCCAGGCCCATGTTGCGTTGCGCTGGTGATAGGCGCTTGGCCGAAAAAACCGTATCCTCCTGCGCAAGCTGTGTCCACCGCCTTTCGGTTCCAGGAAGCCATGAAAAGAGCAAGGTTTTTAGCCGCATTTCTGGGGCCTGCTGCCGCAATCGGTAGCGGTATAGCTGGCTGTGGCAGTGAGCCTACGCCAGCGCCGGTTGCTTCTGGACCTGCAGACGTCAAAGCGAGCGATCAATCAACGGTTGAGCTCGGCGATACTGCACCAGTTCCAGACAGTTCACCAGATCAGACAGCTGCAACCGAAGATGCCCCATTGGCTACGGATTTCGGGCCCAAGCCGACTTTACCCGCAGCCACTGGTTGCAATACCGGGGTCGGTTGGATCCCCAAGGGCTTGCAGTCCATCAAGTGGGACGACAACAAATCCGCCAAGACGCTGCTTGAGCAGATCACCACCGTGGTCGGCAAGAAACTGGTGGACCAACAATTGTGGGAGGCCGTGCGCTTTGACATTGAGAAACCGGTGCGCATCTGGGGATTTTCGATCCGCTGGGCTGAGACTCCAGCGCCGACAGCCGAGTTACTCGCCGGCCTGTACCCGGATTTTAGCAATAACGGCTTCGATTTCTGGCAGTTTCAGGCTTTTTGGCAGGGTTCGCGTTGCGGAGTCGATCGCGCCACGGATCCGGCGGTCAGTATGAACGGTCAGGGCTGGCTGGACTACGCTCTGCCTGAACCGATGCTGATCGCCCAGCCGCAACTGGTCTACGTGGCACACCTGCGGACAGCGGTGAATTCACCTGCTTTCGCCATGGACGGCAGTATCGATGCCGCCTGCACTGATCCGCAAAAATGCTGCGAGGCGTTTGGTCGCTGTCACTCGGCGTGGAACCTGCCGACCGTCAAGAACTTTACCATCCAGAACAATGCCTACTTCAACTGGAATGGGCTGTCCTCGTCGCATCCGACCGACTACATGGTGCGCTTGTGGGTGGAGGAACTGCCGGCGCCCACTGCCGCAGATCTAGTTTTCGCGCCAATGGCGACACCAGCCAACGACAAAGGCGAGCCCATCAAGCCGAGTAATCGCCATAGTTTCGCTGATTTTGATAACGACGGTGACGACGACTTGTTCATGCCTGGCCCGCAGCTTTGGCGCAACGATGGCGGCAAATTGGTCGACGCCACCGCCGGCTCCGGTATTGCTGGCGCCATCTCTGGGGGCGTTTGGGGCGATTACGACAATGACGGATGCCCTGATTTGTTTACGTTTATCGAAAATTATACCGACCAAGACAAGCTGTGGAAGGGCGATTGCAAGGGCAAGTTTGCCGATGTCACTGCCGGGTCCGGGATCGACGGCACGCAGGACTACAACGATTGCAAGGCCAAGGGCAAACACGCGCCAAGCGCCGGTGCAGGCTGGGCCGACTTGGACGGCGACGGCTTGCTCGACCTGTACGTATCGCGGTTTCAGTGCTGGGACGACTACACGCCGTACCAAGACACCGCGTTTCACAACGACGGCGGCGGCAAATTTACCAGCTGGGTAGGCAAACAAGGCTTTCCCGACTTCAAGGGCTACAAGACCCCCAGCCGCGGTGTGGTACCGGTGGACGCAGATCAGGACGGCGATGTCGACGTGTTTGTCAATAATTATGTCCTGAAGGAAAACCTGTATTTCCGCAACGATAGCGGGAAGTTTAGCGAGGTCGGCAAAGCCAATGGCCTAGCCGGCGTCAAGACCCAGTGGAATGGTCAGAGTTACTACGGCCACAGCATTGGCGCAGCGTTTGGCGACCTAAACGGCGACGGAATGCTCGACGCGGTGGTGGCCAATTTGGCACATCCGCGGTTTTTCAATTTCTCTAACAAAACTCAAGTGTTGATTCAGGACAAACCGGGTCAATGGCAAGATATTCAGGGTTCGTTCGATGTGCCGGAGGGCAACGCGGGACTGCGGTATCAAGAGACCCACTCGGTGCCCGTGTTGGGCGATTTTGACCAAGATGGCGACCTCGATTTGGCAATTTCGGCCGTGTATGAAGGCCGCCCGACCGATTTCTACTGGGGCAATGGCGACGGCACTTTTGCCATCGACCGCCTGCACGCTGGCATCACGTCGCGCGGCGGCTGGCATTTGGGCGTTGCAGATCTGGACAACGATGGCGACTTGGAGTTGATCGCCCAAGGCGAGTTGTTGCGCAATCAGTTGCCGCCGACAAAAAAGGGACACTTCTTGCAAGTTCGCGTAGTTGGCGATGGCAAGTCGAACCGGATGGGCATTGGTGCAACCGTCAAGATCACGGCTGGCGGCAAGTCGTTGGTGCGCTACGTGCATGGCGGCGGCGGCCAAGGCGGCCAAGATAGCCCGACCTGCCACTTTGGTCTGGGCGCCGGGACAACCATTGATGCCGTCGAAGTGCGCTACATTGGTGGCGGCGTCAAGACCTATGCGGGCCCGTTTGCCGCTGACCAGCGACTTTGGGTGTACGAAAGCGGCAAGGTCAGCAAGGGCTGGGCACCTGATTCATAGGCCCAGACCCGATCGGCCCGCTTCCCCGCATCGGCCTTAGGCCTGCAAATTCAACGATCATATGCATGGCGCACGGATGCGATGCCATTGATGGTCTTGCCGCATTGAGCACTAACGCCTACACTGCGCGCGCCGCTGGGCGCGGCATCTTGCCAGATCAAGGGCGACAATGACGGCACAATACAATGAAATCGCAATGTGGCATGGTCGGCGCAGCGCAGTTCAAGTGCAACTGTTGACGCTTTGTGGGCTGGCCTTGGCCGCGATGAGCGGGTGGGGTTGTGCGAGCGAGCCGGCCAAAGACGCTACAGCTGTGGCCGCTGGTCCAACGTCATTGCGTACCGCGCAAGAGTCGATGCCCCAAAAGTGTGAAGCCAAGATTACGGTGTGTTGGGAAGCAGAACTGGGTAAAAACGCAGAGCTTTCCAAGATTTCCGCTGGCGAAACCAAGCCATTTGCGGCAGCAGGATTCGTCCAAGACGCTGAGCTGAATCGTCTGGTGTGGGCTGAATTTGGTGCCGATGGCGCCGCCAGAACTGAAGTCGGCGTAGTGTGGGGCCTGTGTAAGCCCGACGGCAAGACATGCTCAGCGGGGACAGCAACTTACACGGCAACCGGCGCGCAAATCGTCGATTCCGCGGGCAAAGAGGTCACGCGCATTGGCGTCGGCTTGCCGGTGTTGCGCAAACAACTCAAGTTTCATGCACCGGACAAAGATCCGACGGTACTGGCGCCGCTTAGTCAGGGACACAAAATTGATTCCGAGGAAGCGAAGGCACAATTAGCCAAAATTAAAACCAAAGTTAGGCGATTTGTGGTCCTCAATGCGTTTGGACCCCAGGTTGGCCTAAGCGCCGCACCAATCGTTGACGCCGCCAAGAACTCGGGGCTGTACGATTCAGTCGAACTGATTGATTTTGCCCGCACAAGTGACGTAACCGCTGTGTTGCCGACGTTGACCGGGGTCGACGCTCTGGTTCTCTTGGGCGCAGGCGTGCAAGAAAAGTTCACCGATAAGCCAGAGAAGCCGCTGGGGATGGCGTTTTCGCGGGGCATTTTTGGCGACTCGCTGCTGTACGGCAAATCACTGGGGACCTTGCTGACTGCGCCTCCGCTGGGCGGTCCGAGTTTGGTGGTGCTGGCCGGCTCAAATTCGTTGGCAATTGACTACTTTACCGACAAGAGCACGCTAGGCGAAGGGCTCAATTCCGCTGCAGGTCGCGCGCTCATTGGCTTTGGTGGGCGCGTTACTGGACTGGAGGCCACCGCGGCCGTTGCGGCGCTGGTTACTGGCCTAGCGGGTGGAGCGACGTTGGAAGCCTCCATGGCAGCTGCCGGGCAACCGCTGCTGACGCCGATGGATAAAGCATTTAAAAGCAAATGGTTACTCATGGGCAAGTCCGCGGCATTTTGGGCTGGCAAGGCGCCATCGAAAGCAGCGATGACGATTCATGTCAAAATGGAGCCGCCGTTCTGCACCCCGCCCATCGATCCATGCGACAAGGTTAACTACGCGACTTCTTATGAGCAAACCAAGATACCTGCTGAGCAACTGACCGCAGGCCACGCAACGTTTAGTTGCCCGGTGTTGGTCATTGACGGCCCTTGGTTGTCCTGCACCGCCAAAGACGCGAACTCCGGGGCCGAATTCAGCCTGACCGGCGTCATGCGCGGCCGCGCCAAAGGCGATCGATTTTGGTTGTTCTTGGCCGGAACGGCGAACGCCAAATACAAGCAAATGACGGTCGTCGGCGAAGGCATCTTTGAGGACATCGACGAAGGTGGCGGCAAGACGGTGTTGCGTTTCAAAGGCATTGGCGCCGCGGGGCCGTACTTGGATCAAGACAACAACTGCTGCACTGCAGGCTCGGCGGCGCTGACCACCATCAAAAACGAAGCGGGCCAGATCGAGATTTGGCCCTAAGAATCTAATACTAGTCCTGTTTTTGCCGGGCCCGTTCGTAGGGCTGGCCGGGACAGGCTCGCACTGATGCGGCTGGCTGACCGCGACGACGTTGACTGAAGTTGACCAGCCACTGCAGCAGCGCCACAGCTGAGACGGGAACGCCCAAATGGGACAAGGCATTGATATCCAAACGTTAGATGGCACTGGACTGTCCATAGCCATCGTCGCCACGCGCTGGAACGCGCCGGTGGTCGAGCCGATGCTCGCGGCTGCCCGCGACGAGTTGCGTACTCTTGGAGTCAGCAAAGTTGTCGTCTATCGGGTGCCCGGAGCGTTTGAATTGCCCTTTGCTGCCAACAGGCTGCAGCGACATTGCAGCGCCGTCATTGTCCTTGGCGCGGTGATTCGCGGTGAGACCCCGCATTTCGACTTCGTCGCTGGCGAATGCGCGCGCGGAATCATGGATCTCAATCTGAAAGACGAACTGGCGACCCCGGTGATTTTTGGCGTGCTGACGACCAACGATCTGGAGCAAGCCAACCAACGCGCCGACCCTTTGCAGCACAACAAGGGCGCTGAAGTCGCGCGCGCGGCGGTTGAAATGGCGCTTTGTGCTCGATCCCTCGGGTCCTTTCCGCACGTACATTGGGAGAAACCGTGACCTACAGCCGCCGCCGCGCTCGCGAATCCGCGCTGCAAATCTTGTACGGTCTCGACTGGTCAGCGGCAGATGTCGCGTTTGCCATCGAAGACTACTGGGCCAAGTTCGCTGGCGAAAAACCGGATGGATTTCAGCTGTTGCGGGACCATTGCGGCGAACTCGTGCGTGGCGTCGTCGACAATCGGCAGGCCATTGACCAACGGCTATCGGCGACGGCTCAACACTGGAAGATGGAGCGCATGAGCGCAGTCGACCGAAATATCTTGCGTTTGGCCGCTTTTGAGCTGTTGCATATGGGCGATCAAGTCCCTCGCAACGTCGCGATCAACGAAGCGGTTGAGATCGCTAAGAAATATGGAAACGAGGACAGTAGCGCCTTTGTCAACGGGGTTCTCGATAGGTTGGCCACCGGCCGCGGCGTTCAGCCAGCTGATGCCATGGGTGAGCGAAACAAAACCGCGCGGTTGCAGGGCAAATACGACAAGCGCAAGAAGTCTGGGGCCGCGGCCAAAAGCGCAGCAACTGCGGTCAAGCCAAGCGCAATCAAGGCACCTGACGACCAATCCACCGCCAAGCAGCCGTGAAATTCCGACTTGCCCTGCCGAAACTGGAGGCGCTTGATGAGTTGAGCGGCGCTTGCTTAGTGCTGACTTGTTTTGCCGAAGATCGACCGTTGCGCGGATTGACGGGGTTGGTGGATTGGCGGCTCAACGGCCAGTTGTCGCGGCTGCTGGCAACCGAGTTTGTTGACGCCCACTATTTGGAAGCCACCCTGACCCCAGTGCTGTTGCGGTTGCCGTTCGAACGCATTTTGCTCGTCGGTTTGGGCAAGCGCAATGAGTTCACAGCGGCGCGGTTTGAGGAGACCTGTCAGTTCGTGTTCGCCACGCTGTCAAACCTGCAAGCCCATGATTTTGCTATGATGCTGCCCGGGCGGATTGGCGTCGAGGTCGGATTGCGCCAAGCACTGGCTGGCTGGCGGCGCGCGGTCATGGATGCGTTTGGGGCGGATTCGCAAAAACTTGGTGAAATTACGCTGTTAGAGCCGCAGGATTTGCACCGCGAGCTGCTGGAACCGCTGGCCGCGCTTGAGCGCGAATTGGCTCGCTAGCCGATGCGCGGTGCCTGTTCGGGGCATCTCTGAGCGAACCAATGGTCAGTGACGAGTTCAGTGCGCGTCTGCCCACGAAGCGGCCCAGCGCGCATCGACTTGCAGCGGAACTTTGAGACGCGAGCCGTCCGGCAATACATCGCAATTCTGCATCGTTTCGCGCACAAGCTCGGCAATCGCTGGTGCGTCTTGCTCAGCAACTTCGATGACCAGTTCATCGTGAACCTGCAACAACATGCGCGCCGAAGTGCCAGACAATTGCCGATCAACCTGTAACATAGCCAACTTAATCAGGTCCGCCGCGCTGCCTTGGACTGGCGTATTGACGGCGATCCGTTCAGCCGCCGCGCGATCGGCCGGACCCTGACTCGTCAGGCCAGCGATCGGCCGTCGACGACCCCACAACGTGCGCACCTCGCCCGATTGGCGCGCCGCCTCCAGTGTCACCTCGATCCAGCGATGAACTGACGGAAAGCGTTCAAAATAGCGCTCAATAAAGGCCTTTGCCTCCTTGAGCGACACGTTGATCTCCCGGGACAGTCTTTGCGGCCCCATGCCGTATAAGATGCCAAAATTAATGGTCTTGGCCGCGCTGCGCTGGTCCGCCGACACTAGCGGCGGCAATAAGTTGAACATGCGCGCCGCGGTCTCGCGGTGGATATCCAAACCCTGCCGAAAAGCTTGCTGTAACCCAGGATCGTCGGCCAGATGGGCCATCAGGCGCAGTTCAATCTGGCTGTAATCCGCACTGAGCAACATGCGTCCAGATGGGGCGATAAAAGCCCGACGGATCGCCCTGCCCTCCGGCGTACGCACCGGAATATTCTGCAAATTAGGGTCGGTCGAGGACAGACGACCGGTCGCCGCCACTGCTTGACCAAACCAAGTGTGAATTCGACCAGTGCGCGGCAATACCATCAAGGGCAGTTGGTCTGCGTAGGTCGACTTGAGCTTAGTCAACTGCCGCCAGCGCAACACCTTATTGGCAATATCGTGAGTTTCGCCAAGCGTTTCGAGCACGCTTTGGTCGGTCGAATAGCCCGTTTGGGTGCGCTTTTTGGCTGGAAGTTTCAGTTCATCGAACAGCACTTCGCCCAATTGGAGCGGCGAGCCCACGTTGAACTTGCGCCCAGCATCTTGCCAGATCGCGGCTTCAGCTTCGGCAGCGGTATCACCTAGCCATTGAGATTGCTTGGCCAACTCCGCCGAGTCCAAGAAAATGCCAGCGGCTTCCATTCGGGCCAGTACCGACACCAAGGGCAACTCGATCGAGCGGTACACGCTGAGCGCGTCCACCTCGTGGAGCTGGGCCGGGTACCAACGGCACAGGCGAAGAGCCAAAATGGCTTTGCGGCACTGGAGTTGAGCCACGCTTTGCAGTTCCGCGCTGTCCCAACCAGTCTGAGTTTTGCCCTTGCCAATCACGTCTTCGTCGGGTGCCAACTGCTCGCCCAGGATTTGAAAAGCGATATTACGCAACAAATGCGCATGCTTCTCGACGTCGTCCACATACGAAGCGAGCATCGCATCGCCAGCTATGCCGTGCAACGCAATGCCGAGGTGGTTTAGCGCCAAGACTTCAAACTTAAGGGCACATCCAAACTTAGCGATGGCAGGATTGGCGGCCAGCGGGCCAAAAATCGAGACGAATTCGCTAATTGGCAGGTTGTTGGCTTCCAGTGTCGAATCGGCGCGGCCCAAGGCCAGCCAGCAGCACTCGTCGTGGCCCCATGCCAAGGCCAGACCAACTACCTTGGCATACAAAGGCCGAGTGCGGTCCGCATCCAGCCGGTCGGTGCAGGCAACAAGCGACACGTAACCCACCGCTTCGATTGCCGAAACAACTTGGCGCAACGCCTGACCATCCGAAATGACGCGGACGGCGGCAGTTGGCTGCGCTGTCACCGTGCTGTTGTCGACTTGACTGAATTCAGCAGTCAGGCGTTTGAATCCCAAATCTGCAAATGTTTTAGCCAGTTCTGCTCGATTGATCGCGGAAATTTGCAGGCTATCCACCGACCACGGCACTACGGCATCTTCAAGCAACCCAACCAGTTCGTGAGCACGCAGGGCTTGGTCGCGGTCAGTTCGCAATAACTCTTTAATTCTAATAGGTTCCACTGACTCCAGATTGGAGTAGATGCCGCTGAGCGAACCCCATGCTTGCAGAAGCTTGGCGGCGCCCTTTTCGCCTATGCCCTTTACGCCGGGGACGTTATCGACAGCGTCACCCATGATCGCCAGCAAATCACGCACTTGCGACGGCGGCACGCCCCATTTCTCCTGTACTGCGCCCCAGTCGTAGAGCTTGTCCTTGCCATCGTCGAGCTGGCGAATCGGCGGCCGGTCGCCATCGCCATCATCGACCATCTGCATCAGGTCCTTGTCGCCGGAAACAATAATAACTTCATAACCTTGTGCCCGGCCCTGCACCGCCAATGTGGCCATGATATCGTCGGCCTCAAGGCCATCGAGCTTGAGAACCGGCAACCCCATCTGGGCGGCGACTTGCTGGCAAACGGGCCACTGCGCTTGCAGGTCGACCGGCATTTCGGGTCGATTGGCCTTGTACTGTGGATCGATTAGGTGCCGGTGGGTCGGTGCGGACGTGTCAAAGCAAACGCCAATCCGCGCCGGAGTCCGCTCCCGGATCAGCTTTTGCAACATCGACACGAAGCCGAAAATCGCGCCGGTCGGCATACCCGAAGGCGAACTCAAGCCGCGGACTGCAAAAAAGGCCCGAAATACCGCGTGCGAGGCATCGATCAGTAATAAGATTGGACGCTTAGCCTTGGAGACATCGGACATCAGCGGCAACCCTATGGACAGAATGTTGCCTTGTCTGGACAGCAGTCGCCAAAGCCTTCGCATTGGTCGTCGCAATAACAGGCTTTCTTTTTTGGCGTTTCCGATTTCTTGCCGCAGAAACCTTGGCACGATCCCAAATCGCAGTCGCTCGGGCAGCTACTCGCCGATTCGCCGGCCGAGCACTTGCCGTCGCCGCATTTGATGCAGTCGGCCGGGCAGCTGGAGTCGGATTCAGAGGTCTGGCATTTGCCGTCACCGCAAGCACAAGCGCCGCAGTCCTTGAGGCAGCTCTCGCAAGTCTCGGCACCGCTGCACACGGTGTCGCCGCAGACGTTGGAAGGGCACTTGCTGCCACTTTCTTGCTGGCACTCTTGCACGCACAAATTGTCCCACGCCGTCTTGCAGCAGAACG
This sequence comes from Myxococcales bacterium, assembly GCA_009692465.1. Lineage (GTDB taxonomy): Bacteria > Myxococcota_A > UBA9042 > UBA9042 > UBA9042 > SXRM01. The sequence goes on along the minus strand of SHZD01000008.1, from coordinate 31,789 downwards.
AATCTTTGGCGCACACCGCGGCTTCGCAGGCGCAACCAGGGCAGCCGGGAGTCGATTTAGCTACAGTCGGCGCGCAGTCCGCGCTGCACACGCCGCAGTCTTTGGGGCACACGCCGCAATGCTCGCCAGCGTCGCATTTGCCGTTGCCGCACCCGGATACCGGACCGCCACCGCAGCTGCCGCAGTCGATCGGGCAGCCGGTGCACGTCTCGCCGCCCTTGGCGTAGCACCAACCGTCGCCGCAGGGGCTGGAAACGCCGCAATCGGCTGGACACGTTGACGATTTTTCGGTGCCGTTGCATTTGGAGTCGCCGCACCACGTCACGGGCGTCGGGCACTTGGTTCCACCGCACTTGGCGTCTTGGCAGGCGCTGACGCAGGCACCGTCCCACGCCGTCTCGCAACAGAACTTGTCGGCGTCGCACACGCATTTTTCGCACGCGCAGCCTGCACAGCCGGGCGTGTCTTTGGTCATGCACGACGGTGGATCGGGCGCGCAGGGTCCGCAGTCGGCTGCGCACGATCCGCAGTTTTCGCTGGCCGCGTCGCACTTTTTGTCGCCGCAGTCTTTGCAGACGCCACAGTCGGCTGGGCAACCGCTGCACGACTCGGTCGCGGCGCATACCTTGTCGCCGCAGAACTGGGGCGCGGAGCAGGTAACGCTTACCGTCAGGCTGCCAGTCGCGCCCGCCTTGGTATCGACAGCGATGATTTGAGTCACGCCAGCGGCGAGGCCTACGGTGAACTTGGTTCCGGCTTTGATGCAGCTAGTTGGGCTACACTGACCGGCAACTGGGCTGCCAATGACCATCGCGATGGCGGTGTCCGATGCGGATTGCGCCAATTCGACCACTGCCGCCATCGTCACATCGGAAGCCAGCGCGTAGATCAACTCACCGCCCGCCAAGGCCGCTCCTGCGCACGGCCAGGCAGAAAATGCGCTCGCTGCCAACTTGCCGGCCTCGATTTCGAGCTTGTCTCCGCACTTGAGCGGTTTGGGCGCGCAATTGGCCGCGGCACAGGCACCGACGACTTCGCAGGCGCCCTGAGCACATTTGCCGGTGCCACCGCACACGCCGGCGGTCTTGCAAGCCGCGCCATCGCTGGCGATTTTGAGCTTGCACTTGCCCGATTCGACTTCGCACAGGCCGGTGATGCAGTCGCCAAAGCCTTTTGGGCAATCGGCATCGGCCTTGCATTTGGCTGGTTCAACGGGCGGTGTGTCTGCCTTGGGCGTGTCGACACTTACTTCGGCCATCCCATCGACGGCAATAGTTTCAGCGGCTTGCCCCCCATCATCGGCAGCGTCCGCTGCATCCATTGGCGTGACGTCAGAGGCGCCGACATCCACAGCGGCGACTTCGTTTGCGGCGGTGTCGCCGGTAATCGTATCGGTCGCTACTTGGCCAGAATCTGAACTACCACCCGTGTCACCGGCTCCGGAGTCGGCGTTGACGGCGGCGTCGGCCGCGGTCTGAGACCCAGTACCGGCAGTGCTGCCAGCGGTATTGCTACAAGCGGCCGCACCGGTGACCGCGGCAAGCGCCACAGCCCAGCCAAACGAAAAGTGGATTTTGCGCATAAAAACTCGGAGTTGAACCGCAGGGAAGCGATTTGCGGACATGGAAGTATAGCGAAACGATAGCTACAGGCAACCGGTAACGCAACGATTTTTGTGGCGATTGTCGGCGGATTCCCGAACGAAAATAAAGTGGACGGGCGCCAAGCCAGCGGCACGACCCGAGCGCGTAGCCGGTGAAGCGTTGTTCTAGGGTGCCGACAGAACGACGGCTGTAGGCTCTGAAATCGTAGCTAAATCCGCATGTGTCAGCTGTGTCATCGATCGCAGGGCAAAGGGCCACGCGGCGCCGAATTCCTGGACAGTGGCCAACGCAATTGCAACTCTAGGATCCGCACAGTGCATTGGAATTACACAGCGCGCCCCGGTCTTCACAGCCAGCGCCGCAGCGCCGCGGCCATCGAGCGTGTAGGTGCCGCCGGCTGGAATCAGCAGCACGTCGGTGTTGGCCAACCAAGCGACATCGTGATCGTCAAAGGCGCCGATATCACCGCAGTGGACGATGCGCAGGCCATTGGCCGTCAACGACACCATGCGCACCATCCCCATGTGGGTGCCGCCAACCGCGTCGTGAAACACCGGGCGAATCTGCACCTCAATATCGCGAAAAACTTGTGGAGAATCGAGGACTAGCGTGGTGCCCAATTCAGGCGTCCACGCCGCATGATCTTCGTGCCAGTGGCTGTGGACCAGCGCATCGAACGGTCCAACAATCGCAGGCAGTTGGAAGCGCCCACCCAGCGCGCCGGGCTTGTGCGGGTCTAGGCACAGGCGCACACCGAGCAGCGTCAGGTCAAAGGCGGCATGGCCGAGGAATTGCAATCGCATCAGCGCTGGCTAGTTGGGCCCGAAGCGAAGAGTGCCGATAAACGGCAGGTTGCGATAGCGTTCGTCGAAATCCAAGCCATAGCCGACCACAAACACGTCGTCGATCGTGAAACCGACGTAGTCGAGCGGGACATCGACGCGCTTGCGCGCTGGCTTGTGCAACAGCGTACACACCCGCAGCGAATTCGGGCCGCGCGCTCGCAAAATATCCAGCAAATACGACATGGTGAGGCCCGTATCGACGATGTCTTCAACAATCAGCACGTCGCGGTCGCGAATATCCAAGGTCAAGTCGTGGGTCAAGCGCACTGCGCCCGAAGACTCAGTCGATCCGCTGTAGGACGACACGCCCAGAAACACCAAATTGGTCGGCAGATTGAGTTGGCGCGCCAAGTCGGCAAAGAACATCACCGAACCTTTGAGCACGCAAACGACTACGAGCGGTTGATTGCCGCAGCCCAACGCGGTGATTTGGGCTCCGATCTCAGCGATGCGGTTGGCCACGGTGGCGGCGTCCAAGTAGGTGTCTACGAATTCTGCCTGTGTTTCCACGGTATCTCCTCAAAGGCGCCCAACTTTGGTGGCTTCTGGTTACGAGAGCGCGTTGTTCATAATCTCGCCCATACCGCCCGCGCCAGGGACGATGTACTGCAAGTCATTGAGGCCCTTTTCGCGTGCCCATTGGGCGCCAAGCCCGTCGGCGAGGACATCAGGTGGCGACAGACCGCGATCGAGCCGGTGCGCATAAATGGACACTTGGCCGGGAAACTCGTCGGTCAGGCGGCGAATAAATTCGGGGGTGACAATCAAGTTCATCGCAAAAATGTGCTTGGGTGCCCCGTCCAGCTCGTTCAAATAGAAACGAATCGCCTCGGTTAGCGAGCCGCCGGTCGCGCCCATCGGATCGGGGAACAGCAAGTAGCGATCTTTGACCGGACCCGCAATCTTGCGGCCATGCATCCCCGCGCCAGTGACTTGCGACTGGTCGTTGGTCGTGCGGTTCATCAGGATGTGGTCTTGGCGAACTTTAGTCGGATCGAGAATTTCGCACAGAGCCTCAAAACAGACCATGGAAGGCAGTATGCCTGCTCGGGCAATATCTACGGTCGTCACTTCTGTAGCAGGATCAATGATTTGGCCTACATAGTAACCCTGTTCCGTGTACTGGCGCATGCGGGTTTCGCTGTGGACATTGCGTTTGGGAAATTCGCGGTTGATCAGTTCCCGCACTAGACTGCGATACAGTTGTGAAACTACGCGATTAATTTCCGGTTGCACGCAAGACGGGTGGCACAGTCGCGCCAATCGGGTCAGCGCCAATGGGTCGGCGATGAGATGGACATGCGCACCGTAATGGTGCTGCAGCTCGCCAGTGGCATGGGCTAGCTGTTGGTAGGCGGTTTCTGGCATGGCAACCTCAGAGCTCAGGTGGCGGGACTGCCACCGCGAGGGCCGAACATCGCGCCGCAAGCCGACAAATGCAAGGCTAAGACCGAAATTTACCACCGATATCACCGCGAGCCCCGATTTCGGATGCAAATCAAGGAGAAGTGAAGCCCAATGGGCGCGGATTAAGAAATCAGTCCTGCGAACTGATTTTCCGTGCCACGGAAACGGCCTTCGCGGCCGTTGAGCATCGGACTGGAGCGCCGACGCAGAGTTGCGCCGAAAGCGGGGGATCGCGGGCTAAGACGGGCCGTGCCGAAAATCCCAAATCCAAGTATACTGCGCCGCCTTACCCGGCCTGCGGGCCGCAATTAGGGCTGAAGTAGATATGAAACCAAGTAAAAACATTGTGATTGTTGCCGGCAAACGCACTCCATTCGGCAGCTTTGGTGGATCGTTCAAGGACCTGACCGCCACTGACCTCGCGGTTTCTGCGGCAAAAGCGACGCTCGCTAGTATTGGTTGCGAGCCCACCCAAATTGACATGGTGTGTTTCGGCAACGTCTGCCAGACGTCGGCGGACGCGATCTATTTTGCACGCCACGTTGGTCTGCGCTGTGGCTGCCGGGTAGAAGTCCCTGCGCTTACGGTGCAGCGCTTGTGCGGTTCTGGTTTTGAGGCGATCGCCCAGGCCATGCAAGCGATCGAGTTAGGAGAAGCCCATGTCGTACTGTGCGGCGGCGCCGAAGCGATGTCACAAGCCCCGCACGTGGTACGCGGAGCGCGTTGGGGCGTGGCGTTGGGCCCAGGCGGCAAGCTCGAGGACACCCTGTGGAGTTGCCTTACTGACAGTCAAACTGGCATGGCGATGGCCAATACCGCGGAAAAGTTGGCCCGCACCCACGGCATTACCCGCCAAGCCTGTGACGACTTCGCCTTGCAGGGGCAGCAGCGCTACGCCGCCGCGTTAGCCGCTGGGATTTACGACAATGAAATCGCGCCGGTAGAAGTGCCGACTCGCAAGGGTCCGCAGTTGATTGGCAAAGATGAGCATCCCCGACCTGAAACGACGCCAGAAGCCTTAGCCAAGCTCAAAGCCGTGTTTGAGAAGGACGGCGTGGTCACAGCGGGCAATGCATCGGGAATCGTCGACGGTGGTTGTGCCCTGCTAGTCACCACGGCTGAGCGGGCACAGGCGGAGGGTTGGCCGATAATCGCGCGCTTGGTGGCAGTAGCCGCGGTGGGTTGCGACCCGACCGTCATGGGGATTGGCCCAGTCCCGGCCGTCCAAAAGGCATTGGCTCAGGCGGGTTGGACCGTGGCGGACATGGATGCCGTCGAGGTCAACGAAGCCTTTGCGCCACAGTACTTGGCCGTCGAAAAGGACCTCGGGCTCGATCGGGAAAAAACCAATATCCACGGCGGCGCCATTGCGCTTGGTCACCCGTTAGCGGCATCGGGGGCGCGCATCACCTTGCATTTGGCGCTGCACTTGCAGCGGACCGGCGGCAAGCGTGCGGTCGGCTCGGCCTGTATCGGCGGCGGTCAGGGGATCGCGGTCGTGTTGGCCGCGGCCTAACAATCTGGAAAACCAACGCTGCAGGGCCCTGGTCCACGCGTTCGCGGCGAGCCAGCGCTGCAGACTCACGCTCACCGTCCGCACCGCCTGACCGGCCGTCAGGGTCTGGAAGTGCTGGAGCGGGCGAGCCAAGGGGTTCATCACTTGCACAACGCCAAGAATTCACCTTCGCTCCAACTCCTGCCGCTCGGAGGAGTGGGCCGTATCGGCATGAACGCGATGCTGCTCGGTTGTGGCGACGACTGGCTGTTGCTGGATTGTGGAGTTGCGTTTCCGGATCCTGAAATGACCGGCGTCGAGTTGGTGCTGCCTTCGCTGCTGGTGCTGGGCAGTTTCGCTAGTAAAATCAGGGCTATTGTTATTACCCACGGCCACGAGGATCACATCGGTGCTTTGCCCTATGTGGTGCAAGTGGTCAAGGCTCCGGTCTACGCGACCCGGTTCACTGGCGGCTTGATTCAGAACAAGTTGCGTGAGCACGGCCTGACTGACAAGGTGGCTCTGCACGTCGTTTCTCCGGCGAAACCTTTAGAAATTGGGCCGTTTAACATCAGTTTCCTGCGGGTCACCCATTCATTGCCCGATTGCGTGTCGCTGGCAATTCGGTCGCCGGCTGGCAACTTCTTGTTCACTGGTGATTTCAAGATTGAAGCAGGCCTGCGCGACGGGGCGGTATTTGATGAAGCTGGCTTTCGCGCCTTTGGAGATGCCGGCGTCGATCTGATGATGTCGGATTCAACCAACGCCGAAGTTGCCGGCTGGTCAGGCAGTGAAGCGGCTGTCGGTCAGCGTCTGCGCGAAGTGTTTGCCGACCAGCAAGGTCGTATTATTATAGGCTTATTTGCCTCCAACCTGTATCGACTGCATTCGATTATCGATGCGGCGCGCGAAAATGGCCGTTATTGTGTGCTGTTGGGCAAATCGCTGGAACGCTATGTCGCCGCCGCTAATGCCTTTACTGAGATGCCTTTTGACAGCCAAGATTTGCTGACGGTCAAAGACTGCGGTCGCTACGACGACAATGAACTCGTCATCATTTGCACAGGCTCGCAAGGCGAACCGCGAGCGGCGCTGCCCCGGGTGGCGAACGGCACCCATCCCGAGATCAACGTCAAGGCCGGCGACACTCTTGTGTTATCGGCGCGCCAGATTCCGGGCAACGAAAAGCGCATTCACGGCATGCTCAACGACTTTGCCCGCGGCGGTGCCCATGTGGTGTACGTCAGGACCGATCGCCAAATCCATGCCTCTGGCCATGCCTATCAAGAAGAGTTGCGCACGTTGCTCAAGTGGGTGCGGCCCAAAGCGTTTATCCCGGTTCACGGCGAGTATACGTTTTTGCAGCGCCACGCTGAACTCGCGACGGAATGCGGCGCCCAGCAGACATTAATCATTGAAAATGGACAGTTAGTCGAACTTGCCGGCGGAGCGCTGCAGGTGCGCGGCCATCGCAAATGTGACCCGTGGTACGCCGATGGTCTGGTTTTTGGCGATGCGGAGTCCTTGCAGCTGCAGGCTCGGCAACAGCTGGGCTGGCACGGCGCGGTCGCAGTGCAACTGGAACTCAAGCGTGAACTCGGCGTGGTAACGGCCAAAGTGCGCGCCCTGCCCTGTGGTGTCCAACACGAACAGGGCGAAATGGCGAAGGAAATCGAGGGGACGCTGCAACGTTGGGCCATCGGTTTGAGCGCCAAAACGCCGGTTGCGGCTATCGAAGGACTGGTCCAGCAGCAAGTGCGCAAGGTCGTCAAGCGATATAGCCAGCGTAAGCCGATTGTGTTGGCATTTGTGCAATGGGCAGGCGAAGATGAGTGACGGCGCGCCCCGCCCCATAAAGCGCAAAGCGAGAGTCTTGCGCATTGTGTCGGCCGTCTATGTGGCGAGCGTCGGCAAGGCGGGCGAAGTCCCCGTGGGCCCGCCAGAAATTGCGTTTGTCGGCCGCAGCAACTGCGGGAAATCGTCTCTTATCAATGCGTTGTGTAACCAAAACGCTCTAGCACGAACTTCGAAGACCCCAGGGCGGACTCAGGCCGTCAACTTGTTCGACGCCGTGCTGTCGACCGGCCAGCAGCTGCGGCTAGTCGATTTGCCAGGCTTTGGCCACGCGGCGGTGAGTAAGGTTTTGCTGCGGCACTTTGCTGAGATGATTCAGTTTTACCTGCTGAGTGCGGAAAACCTGCGGATGGTCGTGATCCTGCAAGACAGTCGCCGCGACCGCGACGACGACGCCATTGGTTTTGCGGCGTGGTTGCGTGAAAACAAGGTGCCGTATGAAGTAGTGGCCACCAAATGCGACGAAATCGCCACCACCAAACGCGGGGCCATTTGCCAGCGACTTATGACGGAATTTCGCTTGAAACAACTGGCATTGGCAGTCAGCGCTCACCATAAACTGGGAACCGACGAGTTGCTGGTGCGAATTCGCAACGCCGCTTTTGCCAAACCATGACCGCGAACTGGGTCACCTTGCGCCCAGCCAACCGCGGCGATGCGGTCGAGCTGGCGACACTGGAAGTGGCTTGCTTTGCTGATCCGTGGTCCCAGCAGAGTGTCGAAAATGAAATCGGCACCGCCCATGGTCGTGCTTGGATCGCGCACGTTGACCAACAACCCGTTGGCTACTTGCTGGCGTGGCTGGTGGGTGACGAAGGGCAAATCAATCGGGTGGGCGTCGTGCCGGGGCTGCGCGGACGCAGTTTGGGTCGGCGACTGATCGTGCAGTTGCTTGCGACTGCAGCCTCTGAGGGCGCAACTTCGGTCGTTCTGGAGGTTGCCGCCGACAATACGGCTGCTCTGGCCATGTACCGGTCGTGTGGGTTTGTTGAAATTGGTCGCCGGCGAAAATACTACGCTGATGGCCGCGATGCCGTGGTGATGCGGGCGCCGACACCGGTCGCCGACAATCTAGTCGATTTGCAGTAATCCTTTTGCGATTCGTGGCATGGGTTCGCAGCGCCAACCAGTTGAACCTGAGGCACCGGACGTGCCGCCTGAGGACACCATGTCGACACCAGCGGATCCAGAGCCATTTTGGGAAGTCTACGATGCGGAACGGCCGCTGCTCGCGGCCCGCTATGGCAGCAACCGGGCACGAATGGCAGTCATTGGGCTGGGCGGCGGCGAGCTTGTGGTGGTCAGTCCGGGTGCGATTGCCGACGAGAAGCACTGGGCACAGTTGGCTAAGTATGGCCAGCCCGCGCTGCTCTTGGCGCCAAATCACTTTCACAACAGTGGCTTAGCCGTGTGGGTGGCGCGCTTTCCGCAAGCAAAAGTAGTGGCGGCGGCTGGGGCGTTGCCGCGACTGCGCAAAAAATTACCCGCGTTGAACATTGGGGATGTGGCGGAGGTAGCCGAGCAGTTGCCCTCGACGATTCGCTTGATGCAGCCGCCGACCGCCAAGCAGGGTGAATTGTGGCTCAGTATCGCAACCAGCGGAGGTCAAGCCTGGTTTGTCACAGATGGTCTGATCAATGAACGCCGTTTGCCGCCGGGCCCCTTGGGTATGCTGATTTGGCTGGTCGGGTTTCGGGCGGGCTTGATGACCAATCCGTTGTTCAAACGCCTATTTCTCGCCGACAAGCAGCGCTACAAGGCGTGGGTGCTGGAGCAGTTGGAGGCCGACCCGCCGCAGCTGTTTCTGCCGGCTCACGGTCAGCCGTTGCGCGGTCCAGACGTTGCCTCGCGCCTTCGCCAGGCCACGGAATCCGCGTAGTGAAACCCACTGACGGAGCTATGCCTCGTATTATCAGCAAGTTACAAGTCGTAACCGTCCGAGTGGCGCCGCTGACTGTGCCCCTGCGCGAACCGTTTGTGATCGCCACTACCCATATTGAGGCAACGCCTAACGTCTTGGTCTGCGTGCAATTACGCGACCTTGAGACTGGGGTTGTGATGGAAGGCATCGGTGAAGCGGCGACTTTGCCGGCAGTGACCACTGAAACTGCAGCCGACATCATGGCTCAGTTGCGCGAATTGACGCGGTCGCTGCCCAGCACCTTTGACGACAATTGGCCCACTCTAGGTCCGTGTGCGCGCGCTGGTTTGGACATGGCGCTGTGGGATGCCAGGGCGCGTTTGGCCGGTCAACCGGTGTGGCGTATGCTCAATTCAGCCGCCGAGCCAACGACTTTGGTGTCCAACATTACGTTATCCATCAGCCATGCGGACCACATGGCAACGACTGCGCAACGCTGGGCGCAGCGCGGTTTCGATCGCTTCAAGGTCAAAGTCGGTCGAGACTACGCGACGGACCTGCACGGCCTACAAGCTGTGGTCGCTGCGGTGCCCAACTGCTCGCTGATTATCGACGCCAACGCTGGCTATGATGCAGCGACCGCTTTGGAGTTTTCCAGTGAACTCCTACGCTTGAAGCTTCCAGTGCTCGCGCTGGAGCAGCCGTGCGGCAAACACGACTACGCCGGGCTGCGCGCGGTCACGTTGGCGGTGCCGTTTGCCGTGATTGCCGATGAATCATGCCAAAATTTGAATGACTTGCAGCGCCTAGCCGAGCTTGGCGCCGTCAGCGGTGTCAACCTCAAGTTGGCCAAATGCGGCGGGCTGAACAACGCGATCCAGATTGGCAAGGCTGCACGAGCACATGGGTTTTCGCTCATGGTTGGGGCAATGGTCGAGACTCGCTTGGGCATCACTGCTGCGGCCCATCTGGCCATCGCGCTTGGTGGTGTCGAATACCCAGATTTGGACACAGCTTGGCTGTTGGCCGCCGATCCATTCGTTGGTGAAGCAATCGGCGAAGGACCAGATATTGTTGTCAGTTCGCAACCTGGCTTTGGTTTGCGTTTAGCCAATCGCGACACGTAGCCATTGTCAGTGCCCGGCGGTAAATGGGGGTACTGAATCACCTTGGCCCAAATTCCCCAGCGAAAATTTCCGCGGCCCCCGATTTGGGCTGCCAGTGCCCTGTCGCTCGCTGTCGCTCGCTGTCGCTCGCTGTCGCTCGACAAGGAGCAAGGACCTTTTTGTCACGGGCGTACTCTCGTACGTCCCTGACAGAAAAGTGACGCAGTGACGCCGAGATGCGCCCAAAGCGGGGGTCGCGGCTGGCGGGCGTCCTTGCACCGACTGCCCGCCCGTGTTATCGAACTAGCCCAGCAGTCGTCGTGCTGTCCAAGTCGTTGTTGCCCTATGCCGGATACGCCCGTCGCCAAACCCCTTGAAGTCGTAGCCATTACACCGCCTGCAGCTGACAGGCGGGCGCACCGCCGCTCTGAGCCGCCCAAAGCTGGCGAAAAAGCGACCCGGTACACCCTGCCTGCCCATTTGGAGTCGGCATCGCCGGTCGGCTACCGCACTCGGGTGTCGCTGTCGACGTCTGAAGCGGTTCAGGCCACGCAACTGCTGACCTTGCAACGTCCGACCGCGTTTGCCCAGGTGCGGCCGGTGACTGAACAAGAGATCTTTGAAGAATCGGCACTTGGGGTGCTCTCCGCGCGCCAATCGACCAACTTTCAGGGTCAGCGCCAGTGCACGTTCGGGCCGCATGCGTCGCAGCGCATCGGCCACCTACTGCGCGGACTGACCCGCCGTGAGACGGAGGTCTTAGACAACGTGGCGTATACCCACGTGGTATTGGCCCGCCCCTATCGCACTCCCTTTACGCTGCTGCTGACGTTTGTCGGTCATAAACCTCTGTTATCACTGGGAACGGTGCCGATGCGGGCCTGGGACAAGAAAGTGCGCCACACCGACGACATCCCATCGATCGGCTACCTCCAGCACCTGCACATCGGCATCTTGGCCGACGCCATGGAACGGGCGGCCGTCATCGGCTCGGCGGGGCGGCGTTTGGCCCAGGTGTTCATGGCGCCGTTTTGCGGGCGAGGCCGCAAAGAGAATAAGCCTTTGGTCCATGCTTTGGAGGAGATGTGCGGGCTCAAGTTGCAAGATCGCTCGCAGGGCTGGAAAGTCGCGCTGGTGGTCCAGGTGGGCTGGGCGGTGAGCAGCGAGCGCGTGTCGATGGCCGCAGAGACTTTTCGCAAGATTGGTGCTGGGTTAATGGCGCTGCGCAGCGAACGAATTCTGCCTGGCGTCAATGCCGAAGAAAAGGCTCCGGCCGAGTACCGGACGCCACAAGGCATGGATGTTCCAGATCAATTGACCGTCATGGCCGGTCGAGCTGCCTACAACGCATTTGCGCATTGGACGGGATGCGATCGCGACCGCGCCAAAGAATTGCTGCTGCTCGACCGCATCGACGCGCTGACCCCAGACGGTGAACAGCGTCTCAAGGAAATGCGCGACGAACAGAATCTGGTGACCGACAAGTTGATTGCCCAGTTGCCGCTGTGGGCGGACCTGCCGATGGGCCGAGCGCTGTCCCGCAACGCCGAAAAGGGGCGCAAAGCGTTTGCACTCGTCGGTCAGCGCATCTATATTGTCGGCTTGTCGGCGCGCGAGCTGGAGCGGGCTAATCTCGATTGGGATCATGCAGTTAGAGCGGTAGGAGCGGCGGCGTCGCGGTCCGCTTTGTACGCCGAGCTGATGGGCACCGTCGAATTGCCAGCAGACTGCGACCTGCTGTGCGGCATCTGCCTGATGGCCGGTCCGGTGAATCAGAATGATATTGGCAAGCAATTCTACGGCGTTCCGGACTTGTTGCAGCGCAATAGGCCCGATGGCGATCCGACGTCCTTGTTGGTCTGGACCTTGAAAGCCAAGACCGTGGCCGATCCGATTGGCAACGAGGAGCAGTTGCTCAACCCCGCGCGCCAAGGAGCGCTCGTGGATCTGCGCGCATGTCCTCACGAAATCTGCCAAGTTGAGGAAGCTGGTGAACTGGTGCCGATGCGTCAGCGCGGAGGCCGCCGCAACCAAGAGCGCGCGTTTGCCGACATTAACAACTTCGCCGCCGGGCCCGATAGTCAGGAAATTGCAGGGAATCGGGGCTCAGCGTGGCCGGCTGGCTGGTCGCGAGCAGCTCTGTGGCCCGAAGCGTTTCCGCCAGTTTCAGCGCTTACCGGCAAGACGCCCAGCATAAAGGGCTGAATTTTGCAGCCAAACTTGGCCACTGCCCCATAATCCGGAGTCCAGATGGGTGATAAGCGCCGCGTGTACGAGCGACCGCCAAGTTTGGTGCCGGCCTGGGTGCGCGCTATCGCTTCCAGCGGCAAAAAAACGCCGATGGACCTAAGTACGGTCACGTTTCCTCGCTTGGAACACGAACTGTGGCCAACTAGAGCGGATCCCGCGGTGCTGGCGCGCTACCGAAAACTGTGCGGATTTGTCGACAGCCCGTACTTGCCGGTGACTTTTCCCCAGTTGATGGCCGGCGCGCTGCACGTGCACATGCTGACCGATCCGGAGTTTCCCCTCGCCGCGGCAGGCATTGTGCATATGCGCAATGTGATTGAGCAAACTCGGCCAATTGCGCTGGACGATGCCGTGCATTTTGCCTGCCACTTGCAGCCGGCTCGGCCAACGGACAAAGGCGTCGAGATCGACTTGGTCACCCAAGCGACGGTGGACAGCGAATTGGTGTGGTCGGCGACCATCACCGCGCTGGCGCGCTCGCCAGTGAAGGCGGCAGCGAAGAAATCGACAGCTAAAGTTACGGATAGCACGACTAATTCTGGTTTGGGCGCAGAATCGCGGCGCAGTACGCTCATTCGTGTAGCAGAGGACACCGGACGCAAGTACGCCGCCATCGCCGGGGACTACAATCCGATCCACCTGCACGCGACTACCGCAAAACTGTTTGGTTTTCCGCGGGCAATCGTCCACGGCATGTGGTCGCTTGGGCGCTGCATCGCCGAATGTGAAGACGACTTGCCGGCCGGTCCGCACCGCATCGATGTGCAGTTTCGGCGCCCGGTATTTCTGCCTTCGACGGTGGTGCTCGAGAGTGCCCACGACGACGTCGGTATGCGCTTTGCGCTGCGCTCCAAGGACGGTCAAACCCTGCACATGGCTGGGACGGTTGTCGCGACGTGAACGGCAGGGCTCCGGTGGCTACACAAATCCGTGCAGCACAGAGTCGCTGAGAGGTTGCTGAAATGAGGGTTGATTTCCGATTTGCTCCGCTCTGCCTCGCCCTCGCTTGTTCCAGTCCTGCAGGGCCTGCCGGTGCCACCGACGGTCAAGTCGCCTTTGATGCGCAGACCGGAGAAACCGCGAGCGCCTGCACTGCCGATGATCAGTGTACGCCGACTCAATTCTGTGGCGCGGCAGGGTGCGCTGCGGACCTGTGCTCCGCGGCGACGGCGGCTGCATGTGATGGCAATGGCGTCCGTGCCTGCAAGGCCAATGGCAGCGGCTTTGCGACAGTGCCCTGTTCTGCCGCGGAAAACTGCGCCAACGGAACTTGTGTAGCTGCTAAGCCGACCTGTCCGCCCGCGGCTATTGCCAGTGATTTTGCCAAGTTGGACCAGTTATCCCAGACTTACAAGACTTGCTCCAACGCCGACAACTGCATGGGCAAGCCCACCAATGCGGAGAAATCGGCGTGTTTTTCCGCGTGCATTGGCAAGTCGTTTTCGCTGACCGCGGCCTGCCTGGGCTGCGTGGGCGAGTATGCAGTATGCCTGTTTTCGACCTGCAAGGCGCAGTGCGCAGTTGATCCATCGGCCAAGCCCTGCGAAGGGTGCGCGACTGGTTCGTGTGGTGCTTTCCTTTCCAATTGTGGCGGTTGACATGGCAGCGATGCACTGACCATGGCGAAAAAGCCGCCGCCGCAACTGCTGCTGCCCGACTTGGCGATGCCGGTTTTGGATGGTTATGCGACGCTGCTGGCGCTGCGCCAAGATCCGGCGCTGGCTCACATCCCGGCGCTAGCAGTGACCGCCTTGGCCATGCGCGCGGACGAAGAGCGGGCCCTGCAGGCGGGATTCGCGGCAGTTGTCAACAAGCCGATCGACGTCGAGCACTTGCAGAGCGTGGTTCGCGAGATGTTGGCGCACAGTAGTCGTTGACGCTTCGATAACCCCTGTCTAACCCTTGAATTCCCGAGTGAATGGCGCTGCCAACCTGACCTGCCGGTTTTGCATGGCGGCGCCGCTATCCGCGCGATGGCGCCACGTGGCTGTGGTGCGGTCGATTTCGTACTCCGCGCTCCAAGCCTGCCAGTTGTCAGCCAGTTGCACCACGGCATCGAGCAACACAGCAAACTCGTCATCACCGGTCGCGGGCGAAAAGCTGATGCGCAACCAGCCCGGCTTGGCCATCTCGTCGCCTTGGTCCAAGGCACAGCGAATCTCAAAGCTGCGCGCGGCGCCAATGCCCAGCAGTTCGTGGCCGTAGGTGCCCGCACACATACAGCCACCCCGCGTCTGCACCCCAAAACGATCCGAAAGCAGGCGCGCGGCAAGGTTGTGATGCAGGCGACCTTGGTCGAATACCAGCGACAAGATGCCCAGCCGCGGCACGTTGAGGTCACCCAAAATGCGAATGCGTGGGTGGGGACTCCAGCGGGCAATCGCGGCGCGGACCAGATGTTCTTCGCGGTCGGCAATGCGCTGCACCCCAATGATTTCTTTCAGATCGAACGCCAACCCCGCGCGAATCGAGCCGACGATATCCGGGGTGCCACCCTCTTCGCGATGGCCGAGATCGGAGGTGTACCGCCACTCCCACGGCGAGGTGTAGACCACCGTGCCGCCGCCCGGCTCGACCGGCACCCGCGAGCGAAACAGCTTGCGATTGGCGACCAGCAGCCCAGGCGCCTGCGGCCCGCCCAAAAACTTGTGCATCGAGATGAAAATCGCGTCTTTGCGGGCCGCTTCGTCGGCTGGATGCATGTCCATCGCCACGTAGGGCGCGGCGGCGGCGTAGTCAAAACAGGCAAAACCGCCGTGGCGGTGCATCGCGCGCGCCAGACCGTCGGTGTCGTTGACGATGCCGGTGACGTTGCTCGCTGCGGAGAAACTGCCTATTTTCAAAGGCCTATCGCGCCAACGCTCGCTGCTTAGCAGCTTTTCCAGTTTGCCAACGCTGACGCGGCCGTCGTCGTCAAAACCGACCAATTCGACATCGGCGATGCTCTCGCGCCACGGCAAGTCGTTGCTGTGATGCTCCATTTTTGAAATGAACACCACCGGCCGATCAGCATCCGGGATCTGCTTGCGGATCCCGACCACGCGCTCAATCGGCTCGGGGACCAACAGGCCAATCGCGCGCACCAGTTTGTTGATGGCTCCGGTGGCGCCGCTGCCGCAAAACACCACGATGTCGTCGGAGTCAGCGTGGACGTGGCGCCTGACTTTGGTGTGGGCTTCGTCATACAGACCGGTCATGTAACCGCCGACTGCGCTGGCGTCGGTGTGGGTGTTGGCCATCCACGGCAGCACGCTGCTGCGGACCACGTCCTCAATCGGCCCGAACGCCAAGCCCGAAGCGGTGGCATCGAAATAGCGCTTGGGCAAAGTGCCAAAGGGGGTGCGAATGGTGGCGTCGCTGCCGATCAGGTTGTGGCGAAGCCAGTCGAGTATAGGGTCACTGGCCATGGTCATCCTTGGGCTACGGTGATGGGCAATGCCAGCCAGTGCTCTTGACAATCCAGCGCCGTGCCGTCCTCCCAAGCGAGCATGGCGAGGTCGGCATCGCGGTCCAGTGCCACGATCGGATGGTGCCACACCCCGACGTTGTAGTTAACGCCCTGGCCACTATCCCCAATAAACGCACGCACTTGTGCCAAATCTGGACTGCCGTCGGCCAAAGTTGGGGCCACACAGACCAGCATGCGACTGACCACTAACGGCAAAAACGCTTGGGTCGAGCACGGATGCCGCTCCAAAAGTGCGAGTTGCAGGGGCAAGGTCCGGGCAGCTGACCGAAAAATAGCCAAGTTTGGTTTGGCGTCCGCTCGCAGATTGTGCAACGCCGCCGCCCAGTTGACTCGCATCGCCGTGCCTTGATTGGCGACGACGCCGACGCCAGAGGTCGCGCTCAACACTTGGCCAAAAGGGGCAAAAGCGGCTGCAGTCAGAGCTTCGCAGGCGACCGGTGCCGCCATCACGAACCCCGATAGGTCGAGTAGCCAAACGGACTCAACAACAGCGGAATATGAAAGTGCTGACCGCCGTCCTCGACGCGAAATTCAACGACCGCTTGGGGGTAGAAGGCGTGGATTCCCTGCGCGGAGAAATAGCCGTCGAGCGAAAACGTCAGGCGATACAGCCCTTGAGCAAAGGCCTCAGGGTCGCGCAACAGCCCCTTGATGCGGCCATCGGCGTCCGAGATTCCGCCGCCCACGGTTTGCCAGCCGCCAATTGAGTCCAGCATTTCAACAACAATGGGAATTCCCGCAGCCGGGCAACCGCGAGACGTATCGAGTACATGTGTGGAAAGTCCCATGTCGGCTCCGGATTGATCGGCTACAGAGTTCCGCGTGCCGCCAAATCGGCACCCTCGAGGCAGCAAACTCATTGAGCGGCAGGTGGAATGTGGGCCGCAAATGCGGACCACCGCAGGGGTTTGGGGGCGGCGCGCCCCCAAGTTTCTAGTTAGTGATGCAAAATTCGCGCAAGTGCGGATTGGATGCTAGGCCCCTTGGGCAACCAGCCACTTGATCATGCGCAACTTGGTGATTTTCCATTGCTCGCGCGCAGCGTTGTGGATTTCCGTCTGCCGGTCGTTGTCGATGCGGGCTTGTAGTGCTTCAAGCATCTGCGCGGCAGTGCGCCCCGTTGCAAAGAGCAGGAAAACAAACCCAAACTTGGCGACATAGTGCGCGTTGGCGTCTGCCAGTTGCCCTAAAACGTCCGCCTCAGCGGCGGCCACAGCCGATTGTTCGCCCTCGGACCACACGCCAGATTGCACAGTTGCAGCCGCAGCGGGCTTGCGGTCACCCAAGCGCGGATGGGTCGCAAAGGCGGCGAGCATATCCGCTTCTGCCGACGCAAACCACTGCTGCTGACAACCGTGGATCAAGTCCGAAACAGCGCCAAACGGCATCTGCGCGGCAATCTGCTGCGCAAAGGTCGGCGAACCGCAAAACGACAGCAGCAACTGCTGCAAGTGGTCGTGGGCGAGCGCGTTCAGCGTGTGCAACGCCACATTCTCTGCCGCAGTGGGCAGCGCTTTGCCGTACAACCGCAGGCGATTGACGCCGCCATGGGGGTAGATGTGCACCCGCACATGCGTCGCCGCCCGGGCGTCGATCGGGTCCAGTTGGTGACGCCGATGTTGGACCAAAGGGTGGTAGTCAACCAGCGGCGACCAACCGTTGTCACTTTGGTACAGCGCTTGCAAGTCCCCATCGCTGCACTCAGAGGCATCAACGGCGAGAATCCGCACCGCTTGGGGCGCGTTACCTTTGAAAAAATGGGTGTCCAGCTCGATACGGTCGATCAAACCGCGCCGACCCAGTTGCAACACGCACCAATCCGAACCTTTGGTCCGCCGTCGCTTCGTTTCCCAACCATCGCCCATATTGGCGCCGCGACCCGGCAGCGTCAGATTGCTCGGCGGGCCAAAAAACTGGTCGCTTACCGCCACTTCGCGCCCACCGTTTTCGATCGCCACCAGATCCAGCGTGCCCGACCGCCAAAATGTCCACGGCTCTGGCTGCACCATGCCCGCTACCCGCAACCGGGCCACCCCGCCATCGGGATAGATGCGCAATTTGACATAGGTAGCCCGCTGCGTCGGCTGATCAAACGGCAGCACATTGGCGAAATCAGGCTTGACCGGCGTGCGCGGCAGCGCCACTTTCCAATCGTTGTGGAAAAGGACCGCGTCGAGCGGCAGCAGCGGGTCGGCGTCCAGAATCTCCAGCGCCACTTGCTGCGGAGCATTGCCCTTAAAGTGAGTAGTATCCACAACAACGCCGTGCACCGATCCAGGCAGACCGAGCCGAATCACGCACCAATCGTGGCCAGGAGTACGGCGGCGCTGGCTTTCCCAGCCATCCATCCACTTGCCCTTGTCAGTATACTTGTCGGTGATCCACACGGCGGCGGTTGGTCGCAGCAAATTCTCTTTTTCCGCAAAATAATCGTCCGTTGCATACAGCGCAAAGCCGCCAGTTACGTCGCTGGCAAGATCAACGAGGTGGGCGAACGGCGACGGAAGTTGGTCAGCGGCGCTCATGGCGTCCTTGGGCGGCGGTGGCCGCAGCGGTCGGGCATCGTAACCTAGGAGCCTGTCGGAAATCAAACGCATTTTGAATGTCTATCCGGTTATACACAATGAATCTATTAAGATCCGACAGTCTCCTGCAATTCAGATATTCTCAACTGTCCAACAACTGCCCGGAGTAAATCCGTGCAGTTTCGGACAGTTGCCGCCGTCTGGCCAGATGGCGCTAGGAGCGAGTCGGAATACTCCGACACGCTCCGAGAGACCCGACCAATTAACGCCGAACCTCAAAGAATTCCCACACAAAACGGAGCGGCCTGACGCCAACCCGCAGGCCACTGAATAAGTGCCGCAGGCTCGCGACCCACAAAGCAAGCACTGAGACGCCGAGCAAATCTTATTTGATCGGCTCTCTAGAGCACCTTGCGGGGTCACGAGCGCTTGCAGTGAGGCGCGCCTTGCTCCAAATTGCCGGACTCGAGGTCGCTCTACCGCAGCACCGACCAAGGCCTGCCGATGAATCTGGAACTGTTGAAAGCCACTGCCCTATTGCGCGCATTCGGTTTGGCCAAAATTCCCATGATTTTGTACCTTTCGCCGTCCGTCGTCGAAGCAAGCGACAGTCGTATTGAGGTAAGGATTCCGCTGACGTACCGGTCGCGAAATCACCTCAAGT
Source organism: Myxococcales bacterium (assembly GCA_009692465.1). Classification (GTDB taxonomy): domain Bacteria; phylum Myxococcota_A; class UBA9042; order UBA9042; family UBA9042; genus SXRM01. The sequence goes on along the minus strand of SHZD01000008.1, from coordinate 12,709 downwards.
CTATGTATTTTGGCTCTCTTGCCGTCGGAGCGGATTGCGCTTGTGGGTTGCTGGCGATGCGCCACATTCAAAAACGCAGCAAGACCAAGATTTCATTGGTTTTTAAGGATTTCAGTGCCCAGTTTCTGAAACGCCCCGAGGACGACGTGCATTTTTCCTGCGAGATGGGGCCCGAAATTGCTGAATTGGTTGAGAAAACCGTAACCAGCGGCGAGCGTTGCAACCTGCCCTTGCGGGTGACGGCAACGGTACCGACGCGACTGGGCACTGAACCGGTTGCCCAATTCGTGCTGACGCTGAGCCTGAAACTTCAAAGCTAGGAGCGTGTCGGAGTATTCCGACTCGCTCCTAGCGCCGTCTGGCTAGACGGCGGCAACTGTCCGAAACTGCACGGATTCACTCCGGGCAGTTTCGGACAGTTGAGAATAGTTGACTGGCTAGGAGCCTGTCGGATCGTAATAGATTCATTGTGTATAACCTGATAGACATTCTACAACCGATTGATTTCCGACAGGCTCCTAGTCTGGACATTGCGACGCAGGCAAGGAACCCGCAACAACACGGCATATTGCCGCCAGAACAACACGCGCCTACCCTACGGCCCGTGCGCCACCGGCAGGCGCAGCAGAAGCCTCTGATGAAACAGGTTTTTCACGGCGCCGCCTTGGCGCTAACGCTACTCTTAGGGCCAGTTGGCTGCAAAAAGGACCCGCCTCCAACGCCACCCTCTGCGGCCACGCCAGCTGAGGCGATCGCCCAGACGCCTGAGCGGCCAGCGTCGGCAGCCGTCGCAGCCAAAATCGACCGCCAAGCTTGGAATCGGCGCGCAGCCGCGCTCAACCTGCCGCTGTTTCGCATTGCTGATGACCAACCGGCGGACCTGAGCCAAGCGATCGCGGTTTTGTGGCGGTCAGAGGTTTATGGCGGGTATCGCAACTGGAATGAACTTGAGCTGCAGGAGGCTGACACCCGCATTGTCGCCGACTTGGCGGCCAACCCGTCGCCGTCTGCCGGCGAGGCAGGTCCGGATGCCAGTGCCGATGCGCCGCGCAAGTCTGCGGTTCTGCGCGAGTTGAACCAGAGTCGGCCAACCCTGTTGCTCACTGATCTCAGTGCGGATGCCACCCGCACTGATGGCACTATCGAAATGATCCGCCATGTGCTCAAGGCCGCCAATGTGGTCGAAAAACTGTATGCGCGCCAAGGTGGCGTGCTTGATCTGGCCGCGCAAGCGACCGCTGCCGACGTGGCTTCAGCCCAGATTGTGTATCGCAATCAGGGTCCGTGGTGCGAGGCGCCTCAGACAGAAAAAGATCCCGATTGTCACGCACTTGCAGACAAACCAAAAAAGATCAGCGGTTTGTATCCAGCGGATGTTCAAGCGGACCCCAAATTCTGCGAAACGCTGGCGGCCCGCCCCGATGGCAAACAACTGATGGCGCCGTTTTCGGTAGTTCAGTACAGCCGAGCGGGGCCGCTGACCGCGGTGCCGTATCACGTTGCGTGGGCGGCGGACATGGCTGAGGTCGCGACGGAACTCAACGCTGCTGCGCAAGCACTAACCGATCCCAAAGAGCAGGCGTTTCGCACCTACCTGCGGGCCGCCGCCAAGGCCTTTGTTTCAGGTGACTGGCCAGCTGCCGATGAAGCATGGGCCAAGATGACCGTTGATAACTCACGGTTTTATCTGCGCATTGGTCCCGATGAAACCTACCATGAGCCCTGCAGCCAGAAAGCGGGCTTTCACGTTTCATTCGCCCGCATTGATCAGGCAAGCCGCAAGTGGCAGCAAATGCTCGATCCGGTCAAGAACCAGATGGAAGTGGCGTTGGCGACAGCGGCCGGTCCGCCGTACGTTGCCCGCAAAGTGTCGTTTCATCTGCCTGATTTTATTGAGATTATCCTAAACGCCGGCGATTCGCGCAGCCCGTTTGGCGCCACCATCGGCCAAAGCTTGCCCAATTGGGGCGCAGTAGCCAGTGAAGGCCGCGGCCGAACGGTGGCCATGGTCAACGTCGGCTCCGATCCCGACAGCCGGACGACAATCGCGGGGCAAGTGGCTTCGCTGTTTTGTGCTGAAACTTTTGCACTTTTCACCACCGACCCCGAGCCGCAGCGCATGAGCACTGTGTTGCATGAAGCGGCGCACAATTTGGGTCCGGCCCATGAGTATGCGGTCAATGGCAAGAAAGACGGTGAGGCCTTCGGTGGCCCGCTGGCCGCGACGCTGGAAGAATTGAAGGCGCAGACCGCGGCGATGTACTTGGCGGATTGGCTGGCGGCTAAGGGTTTGATTTCGGACACCGATCGGACGCAGGCGCACATTAGCGACTTAGCTTGGGCCATGGGTCACATTGCCAATGGAATGCACGATGCCCAAGGAAAACCAAAGCCTTATAGCCAGTTAGCTGCGATTCAGTTCGGCACGCTGCTCAAATCGACGGTAGTGCAATGGCGGCCCGAGGCCAAAGCGCAAAACGGCACGGACACCGGCTGCTTCGCGGTAGATTCAGCCAAGATGCCCGTGGCCGTCGCTGGTTTGATGAAGGAGGTTGCCGGGATCAAGTCCCGCGGTGACAAGGCTGCGGCTTTGGCTTTGCGCGTGGAATTCGTGGAGGCCGAAGGACCGTGGGCGACGCTGCGGCAAACGATCCGGGAGCGCTGGTTGCGGGCAGCCAAGGCAAGTTACGTCTATGCTGTTCGAGGGTTGTAGCCGGACAGCCCCAAATTCAACCCTTGGGGTTAAAATGGGCGACGCCACGCCGCGCGCCCTGAAATTGCTCGATTTTGCCCAGAATGTCTGCACCACCACCGCCGTCGAATTGACCTTGCCAAACCTGCAAAACAGCCTACACTATTGCCCCCGCGTCGCTTGGCCCATCGCCAGCGACCACCGTCGGCGCGCCGTTTGCGCGCTCAACCGGAGTTCTCAATGAAAAAGACTGGCCACCCTAAATACATCAAGTCCATGGTCAAATGCGGCTGCGGCAATAATTTTGAAACGCGCTCGACCCGCGGCGACTTGCACATCGACATTTGCTCGCAGTGCCACCCGTTTTACACTGGCAAGCAGCGCTCGCTCGATATCGGTGGTCGCGTCGATCGCTTCAATCGCCGGTTCGCCATGGCTCAGGGCACAAAAACGCCATAGCCTTTCGGCACAGTTCGTAAGCAAACAAATCGGCGCACCACGAGGCGCATTTGGGGGTTTCGCATGGCTAATCTCGCTCCACAGCTGGGAGGCGCCGCCGTCGCGCCGCTCGCCAATTCAACGCCTGCTAGTACTAGCAACGACGCGCCTACTGCTGCCAGCAACGACCAGCTTGCCGCGACTTCGCCGAGCACAGCGTTGCCTTACCTTGCGCGCAGTTACGCCTTCGCCGACTACGCAACCGCCAACAACTGGATTGGCGGAAGCTTTCGTCCGGGTTCGCTGGGCCGGCAGTTGCCAGTCGACAATCCGCGCTACGGCAAGGTCATGGGTCAGGTGACGCTGTCGGACAGCCGCGACGTCCAAGCTGCAGTCGACGCTGCCAAAATGGCGCTACCTGCTTGGAAGAATACCCCGATCAAAGAACGCGCCCAAGTCATGTACCGGCTCAAAGCCTTGCTTGAGCGCGATATGGACGAGTTGTGCTGGTTGTTGGCGGCCGAGAACGGCAAAACCTACGCTGAAGCCAAGGGCGACATCGACAAAGGCATTGAATGCATTGAGTTTGCCGCTAGCCTGCCCAACTTGGCGATCGGTGGCCAAGCCGACGTCAGCCGCGGCGTCAATTGCGAAACTACCTTTGAGCCATTGGGAATTGTCGGCGGTGTGGTGCCGTTTAACTTTCCGATTATGGTGCCGCTGTGGATGATCCCCAACGCGCTGGTCGGCGGCAATTGCTTTATCCTCAAACCTAGTGAAGTCGTGCCGTTCGGCGCGATGCGCTTGGCGTTCTACCTCAAAGAAGCCGGGTTGCCCGATGGCGTGTTCCAGACCATCAACGGTCAGCAGCCCGCCGTCGAAGCGTTGGTCGATCACCCCGACATCAAAGCGATCGGCTTTGTCGGTTCGACGCGGGTAGCCCACTTGTTGTACGCCCGCGGTTCAGCGCTGGGCAAACGCATGCTGTGTCTGGGCGGCGCCAAGAACCACGTGTTGGTGGTGCCGGACGCCGATGTCGAGCTGAGCGCGAGCAATATTGTGGCGAGTTCATTTGGCTGCGCTGGTCAGCGCTGCATGGCCAGTTCGCTGATGGTGGCAGTCGGGCCCACTGGGCGCATCATCGACGCCATGGTGGCAACCGCCAGAAAGATCAAGCTTGGCGAGGACATGGGCGCGGTGATTTCGACGGTGGCCAAAGCCCGGATCTTGCGCTACATCGACGAGGCGGAGGCAGCTGGCGCCAAGGTGCTGGTCGATGGCCGTGGCGCCACCGTCGCTGGTTGCCCCGACGGCAATTGGGTCGGTCCAACCATTTTGGATTTTGTGCGCGCCGACATGCCAGCTGCCTGCGATGAAATTTTTGGACCCGTGTTGTCGATCGTGCGCACGCAAACACTCGATCAGGCGATCGCGGTCGAAAACGCCAACGTCTACGGCAACGGCGCGGCCATTTTCACCACCTCTGGCGCCGTTGCCCGTTATGCTGTCGATCGACTGGAAGCTGGCATGGTCGGCGTCAATATCGGGGTGCCTGTCCCGCGCGAACCGTTTAGTTTTGGCGGCTTTGGCGACAGCAAGTTTGGCCACGGCGATCTAACTGGCATCGACGGCTATCGGTTCTGGACGCGGGCGAAAAAAGTCACCACCAAATGGGCGCTGCAAGCGGACCAGAACTGGATGAATTAGCTCTAGTTTATCCGGCAGTGATTTAGCTCCAGTTTTTCGGGCAGTGATTTAGCTCCAGTTTTTCGGGCAGTGATTTAGCTCCAGTTTTTCGGGCAGTGATTTAGCTCCAATTTTTCGGGCAGGGGTCGCACCTACTTCTTCGACACCTCGACCATTTTGCGTAGCGCTTGCTCCGAAACTCGGCCTTTAAGGGCGGCTTCGTTCCACTTGAGCAGCGCTCCCGCCAGCAATTGTTCGCGATAATTTTGGCGCTCGCGTCCTGCTGCTTCTTCGCACAATTGTGACCGCAATTCACGCTGAGTTTCAATGACCAGCGGATCTGCACTGTCTGAAACATCCTTGGGCAAGCCCAGTGCCAACGGTTGTCTAGCCGCCAGCACCGCAACGATCACCTCGTGTTCGCCATCGAGTGGTCCGAGCACGGCGCCGATTTTGGCCGCCTTGACCGCGGCTTCAACCGCCGGATCGGCGCGGCGAAACGCTGCTTTTTCAAATCCCGCGACATCGCGCTGCCAAAACATATAGCGCAACAACTGGACTTTGGCGCCAGATGCTTGTAATTCTGCGGCTTTTTCCTCGACCTGCGGCAAGTGCTTGTGCCGCAGCGGTGAGTCAGCCATCCGGGCCAGCGTGGCGTCGGCGGCAAGCCCCAGTTCAGGCAATTTGGCAAAACTTACACGCAGTTCATCGGCGAGCACCCGCAACCTGGGTCGCTGGAGTGCCAGACAGGCTTCGTTGATGATCACGTCACAGGGCGGCGTCTCGCAACAACGCGATTGCACTTGCCATACTGTCCAACTTGGCGGATGTTTGTAGCGCGCCAAGTTTTGCATGTACGCCAAGCGCAACTCAGCTGCGGTCAGGGAGCAACCACGGTTCTCGTTCCATACTGCCGCCACAAAGCGATCGGCCGCCTGATCTGTCGTCTCTGTGAGCAACTGCGCTTGATTCACCACTTTCATTTCACGCACAACCAGCACATCTGAGGCCGCCAAAGCCAGCGCGCGCACCTCCCACTCGGGCTGCCCCTTGAGTTGGCGCAGCCGCGCTTCCAGTTGCGACAAATGCAGTTTTTCAAAGTCGATTTCTGCCACGACCGGGTCGTCAACCACGGCCACTTGGGGTTGGGCGATACGCACCGGCGCATCATCCGGCCGTCGACACGCGACCGTGGCCAGCGTCGCAACCAGAACCCAGCGCAGCATTTATGCGCCCTGACCCATCAGCCGAATCATCAAGGCTTTTTGGACATGGAGGCGATTTTCTGCCTGATCGAAAATGATCGACTGCGGCCCGTCGCACACCGGCGCACTCACTTCTTCGCCCCGGTGAGCGGGCAAGCAATGCATGAACACACAATCTGAATTCGCGCGCGCCATCATCTGCTCATCGACGATAAAGCCGTTGAAATCCTTCAGACGCTTGGCGTGCTCGTCTTCTTGGCCCATGGACGCCCAGACGTCGGTGTAAATGCAATCCGCATCGCGGACACCCTCGACGGTGTCGTCGGTGATCGCAATGCGCGCCCCGGTCTGTTTACCCAAGGCCTGGCAGCGACCGACGATATTTGGATCTGGCCAGTACCCGTGCGGCGCGACGATCGTGACGTTCATCCCGAGCACGGCGCCAGTATCCATCAAAGAATGCGCCATGTTGTTGCCGTCACCGACGTAAACAAGGGTCTTGCCGCGCACCACATCGGGGTCAAAAGTCCCGGCCGGGCTCCACCTCTCAACCAGCGTCTGGGCATCACACATGGTTTGACACGGATGCTCCAAGTCCGACAGGCCGTTGATCACGGGGACTTGCGACCACTGTGCCAATTCCAGTATTGTTTCATGACCATACACGCGAGCCATGATGCCGTTGCAGTAGCGCGACAGGACCCGTGCAGTGTCGGCGATCGTTTCACCACGGCCGATCTGAATGTCAGCACTGCTCAGAAACAGCGCGTGGCCGCCCAATTGATAAGTCCCGACTTCGAAAGACACCCGCGTGCGCGTCGACTTCTTTTGAAAAATCATGGCCAACGTCTGACCAGCAAGCGCACTGCGGTAGCGCCCCGGATTGACCTTGACGTCGTTGGCGAGCAGCAACACGTCGCGCGCCTGATCAACGCTGAGGTCAGCTACGGAAAGAAAGTGCTTGAAAGCCATCGGCATAGTCCACGGTTGGCAGAATTGAGCCAGCCTGCAGAACGGCGAAGCTGGCCGCGGTTTGTCGCCGGTTTGCGCGTCGCGGTCAAGGTCGCTTACGATTTTGCTCCGGCTAGTTTGCGCTTACACTGCGTCGCCCTGCTGCCCGAGCTAGGAGCGTGTCGGAGTATTCCGACTCGCTCCAAGCGCCGTCTGGCTAGACGGCGGCAACTGTCCAAAACTGCACGAATTTGATTGGGCCAGTTCTCCGGGCAGTTCTTGGACAGTTGAGAATATCTGAGAAGCTAGGAGACTGGCGGATCGTAATAGATTCATTGTGTATAACCGGATAGACACTTTATAAACGATTGATTTCCGACAGGCTCCTAGTAAGGAATCCGATGTCCGCCGCCCCCAGCCAGACTGCCGAGCAAGAGCGCGCGTATGTGCGCAATGCAACCGCAATTGGCGGCGACGCGTTTAGCCATCACTTGCGCAGCAAAGGCTTTGTCGACCCCAGTTTCGTGCAGACTTGGGGCGCGGTTACCGAGGTGTTGGCTCACCGACCGTTCGGACCGCGGGTGCTCGATTTGGGCTGCGGGCCCGGTTGGACGTCGATCTTTTTGGCCGCGCGCGGTTTGCAGGTGACGGCGACGGATCTGTCGTCGGATATGCTGACGATTGCCCAGGAGAATGCCGCCAGAGTCGGCGTGTCCGTTGATTTTCGCGAAGCGGACATGCAAGCCGGCTTTGATGTGGGCCACGATTTCGACAGCGTGTTGATCTTTGACGCCTTGCACCATTGTCAGGACGAAGTAGCGGTATTGCAGCATTGTTTCAAGGCATTACGGCCACAGGGCTCTCTCTTATTGGTGGAGCCGGATTGGTTTCACGAATTTGGGCCGTCGGCGCGCCATGATCGCAAACACTATGGCACCACGGAGCGTGGCATGGGCTGGAGGCGGATGACGACCGCACTGCGCAAGGCAGGTTTCGTCAAGGCCGAGCGTTTTTACAGCAGCCAAGGCACCTTTGGGCGGTCGCCATGGCAACGGGCTAAGGCGGTGGTCGTCGCGGCGCTGACCGTGACGGTCGGATTTCCGCATCGAAGTGTCATTGCTTTGGCCCACAAGCCTAGCTAGTTAAAAACTGTTCCAGAATCAATGATTCTGGGACTGGTTCCGTTTGCCTGCGATGTGGGTCGCTAACTCGCGGCTTGCAAGCCGACTCGACGCTTCGTTCCTATCGCTGGCCGATCGCGTAATTTACGGGCAGTGCCTCAGAGCCGGTGCAAATTCTGGTCGCATTTACGCGCGGTCCCACTGCTTACTTGGCGGAGAGGACGCTGCCAGTTGAACAGGTAGACCCAAGGTGTTGCGCCAAACTCATTTGCAACTATCTTGCTTTTCCCGCCGCATCGCGCGGCTGCCGGTATGTTCATGACCTCGTTTCAAGACCATCTTGCCCGCGTCAAGGCTAAAATTCGTGAAATTACTCCAGAAACCGTCGCGGCGAACCTCAATGCGGCGCTGCCGATGGTGCTGGTCGACGTCCGCGAACGCGACGAAATCGAAAACGGCTTCGTGCCCACCGCCCACTTGCTCGGCAGGGGGCACCTTGAGGCCAAGATTGCGAGCGTAGCAGCCGCTCCAGACGCGCCCATCGTGGTCTACTGTGCCGGCGGCGTGCGCTCGGCGATGGCGGCGTCTTCGCTGCAGGACATGGGCTACACCAACGTGGTGTCGATGGCCGGCGGTTTCACCCGCTGGGCCCGCGCCGGGTTGCCTGTCAAAACCCGAAAATCGTTGACCCAAAGCCAAACGGCGCGCTATTCGCGCCACTTGCTCATGCCAGAAGTGGGTGAGGAGGGCCAACTCAAGTTGTTGGACGCCAAAGTATTGCTGATCGGCGCCGGCGGTTTGGGCTCGCCAGCTGCGGTCTATTTGGCCGCCGCGGGCATCGGCACCCTTGGCATTGTCGACGGTGATGCCGTGGATATGTCGAATTTACAACGGCAAATCTTGCACACCGAAGACCGCGTTGGCATGCCCAAAGTGGAGTCGGCGCTCAAGATGCTGCGCGGGATCAACTCCGATATCACCATCAACACCTATCCGATGCGCATTGATTCATCTAACGTGCTGGAGTTGTTCAAGGACTACGACATTGTCGTCGATGGATGCGACAATTTCCCAACGCGCTATTTGGTCAACGACGCCTGCTACATGTTGGGCAAAACTAACGTACACGGCTCGATTTTTCGTTTTGAGGGCCAAGTCACCGTCTTCAAACCGGGCAACGCTGGACCGTGCTATCGGTGCTTGTACCCCGAACCGCCGCCGCCGGGGATGGCACCCAGTTGCGCAGAGGCAGGCGTGTTGGGCGTGTTACCGGGGATCGTCGGGGTCGCCCAAGCCATTGAAGTGGTCAAGCTGGCGCTGGGCATCGGCCAGCCATTGGTCGGCCGCCTGCTCACTTTTGACGCGTTGCAGATGAAGTTTCGCGACTTAAAGATTCGCCGCGATCCCCAGTGCCCCTTGTGTGGTGAGCAGCCATCGATCACGGAATTGATTGATTACGAGCAGTTTTGTTCAATGTCCAAAGATTGATCGCGCCCAGTACGGCGGCGACAGGGCGCGTTCCGTGGGCCCACCTCAGCGTGTGACAGCCTTGGTCACGGCAAAGCTTGAATAGCCCCTCCTTGGCCGCGTGCTAACCGGTCGGCACGCCACTGCCGAAGGAACTGTCCCAGAATAAGTCATGGTGGGATTGGTTGCGTTTGCTTGCTTTGTTGGTCGCTAAGCTCGCGTCCTGAAAGGCCGACTCGGCGCTCCTGTGTTGCCCAGATCGATCGAGTTAGTTGAGGACAGTTCCTAAGCGCAATTGCAGCGTAGCCAACACCCGCGCGGCCACTACAGCCACCTGCACGGTCTGGCCCGAAGCCGGGTCACGCCACGCATTTTTGGATTTCTCAAAATTTTTCAGTGCATTGTGCGCCGACTGGCTGTCCAAGGCCAGGCTAAATGCCGCCGCGCGCAGGCCAGCAATCTGGTAGGCCGGTCGAGAATCGCCCAGCAAAGTCAAGACCTTGGGCGCGACCGCAATCGCCAACAGCCTGGCCTGAGCCACAATCGCCTCTAGCCCGACTTGAGCATCGCGATCGGAGGCTAGCGCCGCCCACAGGGGCAACAGCGCCAAATAGCCGGCGTTGCCAAGCTGGCGAGCGGCATGAACTCGCAGCGCAGATGGCCCCTTGCCGTTGCGCAACCAATCCACCACCCGATTTAGCGCCGCCGACTGCCGAGTGTGGCTGGCCAACGCCAAGGTGCGATCGAGAACCGCAGCCACGACCTTGATATCGGGATGGGCCAGCGCATCCAGAGCAAACAACACTGGCGTATCGCAACCGGTGGCAAAATCGAAGTCAATCATCGCCAACGCCAGTGCAGACGGCGCTTTGGCATCCAGAGTCGGCAAGAAGGCAAACAGGCGCGGATGCTGTCGCGCCAGCGTCACTGCGGCCTGAACCGCCGCCAGCGCCACCCGCGGATCTTTGTCCTGCAAGGCCAGTCGCGCCAAAGTCGGCCCCTCTGGTCCAGCCAACAACTGCGCCAGAGTCAAGCCAACGCCATGGCCGTCCAAGATTTCCTTTCGAATCTTGCCTAGTTCTGCCTTTTTCTGCGCTGTGGGTTGCCGAAAAACGGGATCATCAGCCACCGGCAGGCTCTGAAGTTGGGCGGCAATGGCTGCAAAATCACAGAGTTTTTCCAGCCTTGGCACCCTATTCGCCAAGGGATCGGGCACCAAAGTGGTCAGGACGTCCGCAGGCTGTTTGGCAGGCTGTGCCTGCACCGGGAGCACCAAAACGAGCGTCAAAGCGCACGACAACGCAATTTGGCCAAAAAGCCTGACAACTTGCCAATCCACCGTTATGGTACCGCTGGCGAGTTCCCTACTCGCGGCACCCAGTATGCCATGACCGAGCCTGTCGACCACCCGCCGTCCGATCTGCAGCCGACTTTGCCGCTGCCAACGCCGCTGCCAGAGCCGCCACTCGCACGGGTGCCCTTTGGCTGGCAACCGTTGTTTTTCAAGACCTTGGTCTTAGGTGGCTCGCTAGTCGGCGCGCTGTGGCTGATTTCGCGACTGCGAGTGGTTACCGCCCCAATTCTGATTGGCTTTTTCGTCGCTTATGCCCTCAATCCTTTGGTTTTGCGCCTGAATCGCTGGCGAGTGCCGCCGATCTTGGCTCTGACCGTCCCGGTGCTGCTGGTAGCGGCACTGTTGGCGTTTTTTGTTGCCGTGGTGTTGCCGTCGATGGGCGAGCAGTTCATCCGTGCCAGCCAGCATGCGCCCGCGCGGCTGTACAACTACCTGCTGCGCATCGACCCTTGGACGCAAGCAAATTTGGGCCAAAAAGTGACTGACTTGGTGCCCTACCAGGATCTGTCCGGCATGGTGCAAGCGGCGGCGCGGGAGCTGATCGGCCCGGCGCAGTCTCTGGTGACGGCGGTGTTGTCGAGCGCGCGCGATGTGCTTTTGGCTCTGGGCAAGCTGCTTTTGGTGGTCGTCGCCGCGTTTTTCCTACTCGACGATTATGAGCGTACGGTTCGCATCGCTGCCGATCTGGTGCCACGTCGCCACTTGAGCGAAGTGACCCGCGTAGTGCGCCGCATTGACGATGTGATGGCCGGCTTTGTGCGCGGTCAAATGTTGCTACTGGCCCTGGCAATTACGTGGTTGACGGCGACGATGGCCGCGCTCAACGTCCCGTTTTGGTTGGTGATGGGCCCAATGGCCGCCGTGATCTATCTGGTGCCCTATGTAGGAGTGCTAACGGGAGTCGCTCTGACTGTCGCGCTGCAGTTCCTCAGCGGGGCACCGACTTGGGAAATGGTAAGTCAAATCGTGGCGTTTGCGGTATTCTACGCCGCCGACATGCTGTTCATCACCCCGCAAGTCATCGGCAATCGCGTCGGTCTGTCCCCCCTTGCAGTCTTGCTCGGCATCATTGCATTTGGTGAACTTTTCGGCGTAATTGGAGTGTTGCTGGCGGTGCCGTTGCTAGCGTGCGGACGAATCCTGCTGTTGGAAGCTGTTGATCGCTACCGTCGTTCCATTACTTTTCTGGCTCAGCGCTCGGTTGCGGATGTCCGCCCGCCGACGCCAGATTCGGCGACACCAGTGCCAGATTCAGCAGTGCCGGTGCCCACAGCGAGTCGAACGTGAACGTCTTAATTTCACGGCCAATTTCACGATTGGCCAGTGCTACACGCGGACCCATTGCCAAGCAACATGACTGCCAGGGCTATCGCAAACTCCATAACCCTATGATGACTGGTTAACCTAGCCTATTTATTTAGGATGAATCACCTGGCCCGGACGCTTGCCTCGCACAAGACGATCGCCTCGCACAAGACGGTCGCCTCGCACAAGACGGTCGCCTCGCACAAGACGCTTGCCTCGCACAAGACGCTTGCCTCGCACAAGACGGTCGCCTCGCACAAGACGCTTGCCTGCCACTGGTGACGTCGACTTGGCGGCATTGCTCAGGCTGGGCGCGTCGCCGAGGCGGCGACCGGGCTGCATCGGACCCACGAGATCCGGGTTCGATTTTCTCAATATTTACGCCACTGCCTTGTGGGGGCTCAGCACGCGAGCGACCCACGGATCGCGTACCTCAATTCTGGTGTGGACCACTGAGCCGCTCGGCAGTGCATTTTGCGCCAACCGCTCA
>SHZD01000143.1 GCA_009692465.1 Myxococcales bacterium | reverse complement strand
ATTTCACCGCATCGCCAGCTCGGTCAAGCCGGTGGTCGCCCGCATTCAGGGCTCTGCGCGTGGAGGTGGTGTCGGACTGGCTGCGGCAGTTGACATCGCTATCGCTAGTGAAAACGCCAGTTTTGCGCTCAGTGAAGTGCGCCTAGGCCTGCTGCCCGGGGTGATTTCGCCGTTCGTAGTCCAGCGTATTGGTCCCAGTCGGGCGCGCCACCTGTTTATGGCTGGAGAGCCGATCGACGGCAGGCGCGCCGAACAGATTGGTTTAGTTCATAGTTGTGTGCCGGCCACTGAACTAGACGCCCAGGTCGCCGCCGTGGTCAGGCAGTTGATTCAGGGCGGGCCGGAGGCTCTGGTCGCGTGCAAGCAACTTGTTGATTTAGTTGCATTTCAGCCGATGCACAGCGTTCTGGATCGGACCGCCGAACTGATCGCGGATCGGCGGGTGTCGGCAGAGGCCCAAGAGGGGATGATGGCGTTTTTGGGCAAGCGCAAAGCGTCTTGGATTCCATAGGTTTGCACAAAGATGCGCAAAGTTCTCATTGCCAACCGGGGTGAAATCGCCTGCCGCATCGCCAGAGGGTGCCGCGTGCTCGGGTTGCCGTCAGTCGCTGTCTTTTCGCAAGCCGATGAATTCGCTCGTCATGTCCGCGTGTGCGACGAGGCCGTGTGCATCGGCCCTGCCGAAAGCGCCCACAGCTACCTCAATATCGAGGCGATTTTGAGCGCTGCCCGGCGCACAGGAGCCGATGCCGTCCACCCGGGCTATGGTTTTCTAAGTGAAAATGGGGACTTCGCCAAGGCCGTTGAAGAAGCTGGCCTGATCTGGATCGGTCCACCAGCCGATGTCATTGCCCCAATTCAGTCCAAAACCGCCGCAAAGGCTGTTGCGCTAGCCGCTGGAGTGCCGACCGCGCCAGCGCTGACCATTGAGTCGACCGATAGCGAAGCCCTCCGTTATCTATGTGAAACTATTGGCTTCCCCATGTTGGTCAAACCCCAGGACGGCGGAGGCGGCAAAGGGATGCAGCGAGTCGATCGCGCCGACCAGCTAGAAGCGGCCATCGCCTCGGCGCGACGGGTTGCCGGCGCGGCCTTTAAGAGCGATCGTCTATTCGTGGAACGGTTTGTCGATCGCGCCCGCCATGTCGAAGTGCAAGTCTTTGGCGACCGTCACGGCGCGGTCATGCATTGCTATGAACGCGATTGCACGCTGCAGAGGCGGCACCAAAAAGTCATTGAAGAGTCTCCATGTCCGGTGCTAACCGCCAGTGAGCGGGAGGCGATTTGCGAGAGTGGTCGGGCTTTCGCCGCCCAGATTGGCTACGTGGGTGCAGGTACGGTCGAGTTTTTGTTCGATCCGCGCACGCGTCAGCACTACTTTTTGGAAATGAACACGCGACTGCAAGTCGAACATCCCGCTACAGAAATGGTCATAGGCGCCGATCTGGTGGTTGCCCAGTTGCGCATTGCTCGCGGCGAACGGCTCGCCGAGGTGTTCGCCGGTGGAGTTATCCAACGCGGTCATGCGATTGAAGTCCGTATTTATGCCGAAGATCCGTCGGCTGGCTACATTCCTCAAGTCGGCAAGCTGTTGCGCGCGGACTGGCCGGATGCCCCGTTTGTGCGAACTGATACCGGTTTCGTCACTGGCGACAGTGTGTCCATGCATTACGATCCGATGTTGGCCAAAATCATCGCTTGGGGACGCACTCGCACAGAGGCCACCGCACGACTGCAGGCTGCTCTAGCCGAGACGGTCGTGCACGGTGTGGTCACCAATATTGGCTTTCTGCAAACACTGCTGGCGGATAATGCGTTTATTAACAACACTTTCGAACACAGTGAAGCGTTTACAACTTGGTTGGATGTGACATGGGGGGACGCGGCACCCACGCCCGCTGAGCCCAATGACGATACGTGCTTGGCCGCGCTTGGATTGGCTGGCCCCCAAGGCCCGCTGCACAAGAGCGCGGTGGCTGCCCCGGTCTCGGGAGCGAGTAGTGCTGCCGATGTCTGGGATACGCTTGGTCAATTTCGCTGCAATGGTGAACAGGCATGAAGCGCCAGTTTCGCTCGTCGCAAGGCCAAGACATTGAATTTGCGGTAGACGCCGGCCTGCACGGCCATACCGTTACGGTCAGCAGCGACGGTACTAGCAAGGCCATCGCCGTCTCGGCCCGCCCAGTCGGCAACGGCGATTGGCTCATCGAAGCGGACGGCATCGTGCGCTGTATTCGCATAACCACGGCCGCCGATAGCGTTTGGTTGTCGGCGGCGGGCAGAACGGGTCGGTGGCGGCGCGTTGAAGTTGTGCGCGGTGGCAAAGCCAAAGAGACGGACCACACCCTGCGCGCGCCGATGACCGGGCGAGTCGTGCTGGTTGCGGTACAAAGCGGTGAAACTGTGGTCAAAGGCCAGCCATTGGTTGTCGTCGAGGCCATGAAAATGGAACATTCGGTGCGGGCTCCCCACGATGGCGTGGTGGCGAAATTGCTGTGCTCTCTGGGGCAACTTGTTGAATCTGGTCAGGAATTAGCCGAAATGGCCACTGCCTAGCCGGCTGCGCAGAGCCCACAGCGCTGCGGTCCGGCTGACCTCTTTTGCAGCGCGAGTGCCGATGAATTCCATGCCTCAACTGGTTGAAATTGTAGAAGTTGGCCCCCGCGACGGCTTGCAGAACGAGCGGGTCCGCATCGCCACCGCCACCAAGGTTCACTTTGTAAAGGCGCTAGCCGAGGCTGGGTTGCGGCGCATTGAAGTGTCCAGCTTCGTCCACCCAAAGGCGATTCCGCAATTGGCCGATGCTGAACAGGTCTTCGCCGGTCTGACGGAATTGGGCCAGTGTCGATTGTCGGCGCTGGTGCCCAACGAAAAAGGACTTGAGCGCGCGCTGGTCGCCCATGTTAGCGAAATTGCAGTGTTTACTGCGGCGACGGACACGTTTGTTCGCCACAACATCCATGAATCGCTGTCCGAGTCGTTGGTCCATTTTGGACCCATCGTAACCCGGGCAATCGGCTTGGGGATCCGGGTGCGCGGTTATGTGTCGACGGTGTTTGGCTGCCCCTACGAAGGCAAGGTCTCGCCGCAACAGGGGATCGCTGTTGTCAGGTCTTTGCTCGACATGGGCTGCGCCGAAGTTTCGATTGGCGACACTATCGGCGTGGCTACTCCGGGCGATGTCGCTCGCTGGCTCGATAGGGCCCGCGCGGCGGGATTGCCGTTTGAACGCCTCGCCCTGCATTTTCACGATACCCGCGGCACGGCTTTGGCCAATGTGCTAATCGGCTTACAACAGGGAATTACTGTGTTTGATTCGTCGGCTGGGGGTCTAGGCGGCTGCCCGTATGCCCCTGGGGCTAGCGGCAATCTGGCTACTGAGGACTTGGTTTATGCACTGCATGGGATGGGCTACGACACCGGGGTCGACTTGGACAAATTGGTCGAAGCGTCCAACGTAATCGCAAATAAAATCGATCACTTGCTTCCGTCGCGCTACTTTCAGGCTGCCCGCGTCACTCCGTGCTTGCCGGCGTGAGCTCAAAAGAGCCGAATTAGGCCCGCTGCACACGTTTGGTCATCAGCGCCCAGTACACCGCTCCTGCGATCAACGTCCCTGAAAACCAAGCGTAAATGTACAAGCTGTCGAAAATCGCCGGCGGTTCAGCCCAAAGGTGCACACCCTTGAGAAAGCCGGGCAGGTTGGGCAGCAGGCCCGCAACCAGCGCCGCGATCGCCACCGGGTTGATGCCACCATAGCGACCTGTGGGTCGATACAGGTCGGGCACGTCCAGTTGCGTCTTGCGGACCAGAAAATAGTCGGCAATCAAAATCCCGGCGACCGGGCCCAACAGCGCGGACACGCCACCCAGCCAGCCGTTCAGGTAGGTCGCTGGATCCTGCATGAGTTTCCAAGGCATACACAAGATGCCGACGATGCCGGTAATCAAGCCTCCGGTTTCAAAGCTGATTTTTTGCGGTGCCAAGTTGGCAAAGTCGTTAGCCGGACTAACGACGTTGGCGGCGATGTTGACGGATAATGTCGCGATAACAATGCCAAATACCGCGATCACCGCCACAATCGCCCGCGTCGCAGCATCGGCGATCAAGGGTGCGCTGAGCCCTGCCGGGGCGACACTGGAAGTCAGCTGACCAACCAAGTACTCGGGATTCCACAGATCGCCGATGGCCGCGCCCGGCAACACTTGAGCCGACGCCGAGGTGATCACCAGTGCCATCGCCGAAAACGCAATCATCGTCGTCGGCAGCCCCAGAGATTGGCCAATCATTTGCTCACGTTGGCCCTTTCCATAGCGGGTAAAATCGGGAATATTGAGCGATAGCGTCGCCCAAAACCCCACCATGGCGGTCAGCGCGGGTACAAAAGCCGGCCAGAATTCAGATAAATCCTTGTATTTCGAAGGCTTGTCCAGCAGCGGCCCAGTCCCTCCGGCGCGGTCGACCACCCACCACAGCAGGGCGGCGGCCAGCACCAACACGATCGGCGCCGCCCAGTTTTCGAACACCCGCACCGCATTCATGCCCCGATAGATGATGAAAATGTTCATCGCCCAAAACACCATGAACGTGATCGCACTGGACAAACTCAGGCCGGCGAGGGCAAAATCGCCGCCCAAGTCTTTGAATTCTGGCCAAAACGTCGCAATGAACGTCTTGATCGCCTCGCCGCCAATGTAGGTATTGATGCCGAACCAGCCACAAGCGACGAGCGCTCGAATCACAGCCGGGATATTGGCCCCGACGGTGCCGAAAGATGCGCGCGCTAACACTGGAAACGGAATACCGTATTTGGTGCCGGGGTGGGCATTGAGCAAGATCGGTACCAACACGATCAGGTTGCCCAAGCCAATGGTCAGCAGCGCCTGCCACCAGTTCATCCCGCTGGCAATCAGACCGCCGGCCAGTGTGTAGGTGGGGATGCAATGCGCCATTGAAATCCACAATGCTGCGTAATTGTAGGTAGTCCACACCCGGCGCGCTTCAGGCACCGGCGCCAAATCGGCGTTAAACAGCGGCGAGGTGGCGATATCCGCAGGCAGGGTGGCCAGCGCCTCTTGGGCCAATTTCGGGTCGTGCATCGGTTCGGCTCCAGGCGGGATGCGCCACAAAACGTGTGCGACCGTAGCCGGTTGTGGTGCAGGGAGCAACATTTTTGAGCGCCGCCGTTGCGCCAGCACTGGCCTTGGCCCAAGCTAACGCCGTCGCCGTCGGCGGCAGCAGAGACAGCGTGGCCAATCCGATTTTCGACCAACTCTTTCGCTGGCAGCAGGTCGGCGAGCAGCTCGCGGGGCAACTGGCTCACTGGGCAGAACCCGAGCGACGGCGCTCGCTGTTGAACCGCGCGGTGTCGGAGGTTGGCGAAGCCAGCGAAGAAATTGCCTCGCTGTTGCTGTCGGGTTCGTGGCGGGCACCGCCTGAGGAAATTGAGCGCAGGTTTCGGCTGTTGATGGCTTCCAAAAACCTGTCGGAATACGGCATTGATCCCTTTGGCTTCGCGCCGGAAAGCGTGCGGGGGTTTATCCCGGTGCTTGAGTTCCTGTACCGCGTGTGGTTTCGCGCCGAGGCCCACAACATCGGGCGCGTTCCCGATGGGCGATGTTTGATTATCGCTAATCATTCTGGACAGTTGCCATTTGACGGCGCGGTCATTGGCGCTTCGCTACTGTTGGAGCGTGAACCGCCGCGCATGGTGCGGTCGATGGTGGAGAAATTCGCCACTGCGCTGCCGTTTTTTGGCACGTTCTGCAATCGCTGCGGCCAAGTGACTGGACTGCCAGACAATTGTCGGCGCCTGCTCGAAGCGGACGAGGCAGTGCTGGTGTTTCCCGAAGGCGCGCGCGGCATCGCCAAGCCGTTCAGTGAGCGCTACCGCATGACAGCGTTTGGCCATGGATTCATGCGCTTAGCCTTGGAGACGAACTCGCCCATCGTGCCAGTGGCGGTGGTCGGTGCTGAAGAACAAACCATCAACATGTTCGACGCCACCCTGCTGGCCAAGCTGGTCGGCGCGCCGTCGCTGCCGGTCACGCCGCTGATGCTGCTGCTGGGTCCGCTGGCGATGTTGCCAGCGCCGGTGAAGTATCGGGTCTACTATGGCGAACCGATGCGCTTTGATGGCGATCCCAACGACGACGATGCAGTGATTGCCACCAAAGTGGCTGAGGTCAAGCAAGCGATCGCGACGATGATTGAGCGTGGACTGGCTGAACGCAAAGGGATCTTTGTCTAGGACTGCCAGACAGTAGCGGTTCCAACACTGTAGAGTTGCCCATGGCCAAGCGCAAACACATTTCAGTAATTACAGGCATTTCGGGCCGATTGGGCCACCTGTTGGCGCGACGCTTGCACCGCAGCGAAGGCGAAACGGTGATTGGCATCGATCGGCGCTCATTTGCCCGCAAGCCGGTCGACGTCGAGCATTTTCGTATTGATATTCGGCGCAAGGCCGCGGAAGATGTGTTTCGTACCCGCCGTGTCGATGTCATCTACCACTTGGGGGTGATGCACGATCCGCGGCAGGACGCCGGCGAGCATCATTCGTGGAACATACTGGGAACCAAGCAGATTCTTGAGTTCGCTCGCCGCTACGATGTGCCCAAAGTCATAATTCTGTCGACCGGCGATGTCTACGGGCCCCAGAGCGATAATCCGGCATACATTGCTGAAGACGCGCCGCTTTTGGGTGCCCAACGCTTTGCCGGCATGCGTGACCTGATCGCCGTCGATATGTTTGCCCAGAGCTACTTTTGGAAGAATCCAGAAATCGAAACGGTGGTTCTGCGACCTGCACACATCCTAGGTGCAGTTCGCAACGCTGTTTCCAACTACCTGCGGATGCCCACGGTGCCGGTGTTGCTCGGTTTTGATCCGATGGTCCAAGTATTGCACGAGGAAGATGCCGTGAGCGCCCTCATCGCCGCAGCCAAGCCAGGCATTCGCGGTGTTTTCAATGTGGTGGGCCCCGAAGCCCTGCCTTTGCGCAAGCTGGTGCAGATCGCGCAACGGCCGAGCATCGAAGTACCGCACCTGCTGCTGCCAGGGATCGCCAAGCGTCTGTTTCAACTGCGAATTGCTGATTTTCCAGCCGCGGAACTGGACTATATCCGCTACTCAGCAACTCTAGACGGCAGTCGCTTGCGCCAAGTTGCCAAGTGGCGCCATGCTTTTGGAGTCGAGGATGCTGTCGCGGCGGCCCAAGGTCGCGGCGTCTATGACGGCGGCATAGCGGGCCAAACAGCTACAGGCGCCTAGAGACCTGACCAATTCAGGCCTTATCGGGGAGAATTGCCCAACAAAACTGGAGCGGCGTGACTCGCCGGGCGCACGCTCGCGACCCACAAAGCAAGCACTGAGACGCCGAGCAAATCTTTTTTGATCGGCTAACTAGAAACTTGGGGGCGCGCCGCCCCCAAACCCCGCGGTGGTCCGCAGCTGCGGCCCACATTCCACATGCCGCTCAAGGAGTTTCATGCATCGTGGCTGCCGAGTTGGCGGCATGCGGAACTCTCTAATGTGCGACGAACGTACCGCCGCGTTCGACGTCGATCCGATCCCATTTCGCTAGAATTTCCATAACTTTAGCTTCCAACCGCACGGCGTCGATGCGCTTTTCTTGGCGAGCATCGCCTTCACTCTTGGTCGGAATCGTAGTCGACGGAGCTGAGGACACTGACGGCGCGGATCCCCCCTCTTCCGTTGCAAATACGCGCTGTTCCGCTTCGCGGGCCAGACGTTCCTGCGCTTCTTCTTGGGCTGCGTCCTCATTGCCGCTGCGGCGCTCATTGAGAATCGGTCCACCGCCAAAACTGGACGGAAGGCCGCCGCCGTAGCTCGGGGCGACGCCGCCGGGCATCGAGGTGGGCGGGGCAACGTGGGCCAATTCGTGGGCTAGAACCGCCAAACCGCCGGTGGTATGCGGGTCAAATTCGCCGCGACCGAAAAACACGTCGCCATCGCCGAGGGCAAACGCGCGCGCGGTCAACGCATCGGCGGCCTGTTGGGCCTTGGGACCGCGGTGAATGCGCACGTCGGCCAGCGACTCGCGGCGAAAACCCATGTTCGACAAGCGATCAATAAGTGCGGTGTCGAGCCTAGTTGGCGCCGCATCCGACAGCCACTTGGCACCAATACCGGCATAGCGTTGGGCCAAGGTCTGGCCCATGGACGACGACTGCATCGCCGCCAGTTGGGCAGCTAGCGCCCCCGGTTTGGCACCCTGATCCACTGCCAGATCAGAACCTTGCGCTTGCAGTTGCAGCAGTTCTTCATCTTGCTTGTTGGCCATGATTTCCTCAAGCGTGGCGCGGTCGAAACGGCGTCAACGCTACCCTAACAGCCCGCGACGGACCCGCAAAGCGACCGTGGACAGCTTCGCTGCACTGTGGGGTCTGTGGACCACACAGCGCGCGCTCGGCTAATGCGATTTTTTTGAACAACTCTGCGCACTTACATCTGCATTTTACAATGACATCGACTCGATGCGAAAGGCGCCATTGGCCAAGGCATCGCGGCGAAAAGTCACCGGCGGGCTCATGCGCCTGCCACTGCGGACGGCAACGTGAACCTTGACCGTTTCGGTGCGGGCGTCGATCTTATCGGGCGCCATCCGATCGACAAGAAACGACGCCGGTCGCGAGACATCGGCCAAATACTCGCGGCTACGCCCCAAAAACGGCTGCCACTTGTAGCGCCGCAACTCGCCATTGAGCAGCGGCGAGCCCTGCCGATCGGTATGGACCAGCGTGCGAAAGGCCTCAAACTGGATTTCTGACGCTTCCGTGTCGCTATTGTCGGTGTTCAGGGCGATCGCAAACAACGATTCCAGTAGCCCTTTGATTTCCGCGACGCTGTCGGCAGCAGGTGCGGTGTTCAGGGCCGGAACGACAACGGCAACCGCAACTGCCACCGGAGCAGCGACTTGCGCTACCGCAACTAGGGCGCTGGCCAGTTCAAGCGCGGCAACGCGGGCAGTCAGCGCCGCAATCTGGGCTGTCAAGGCCTGCAGGCTGGCAGCCTCGACAGAAACACCAGCGATTTCAAGAGTTTGGCCAGCAGATTCGACTACGGAAACGGTCATGGAGCCTCGCGGCGGCCGCAAGGCCGCTCAAGCCGCACGAATTGGGCGGCCTTGGTCTATTTTGCCGTCGGTTTGGGTCGTTGCGCAAGGCACGTCAAATAGTCCGCCGCCTTGAGCAACTGGTAGTCGGGCTGAATCTGCGGTTTTGGATCGCGCTTGGCGACCTTGTCCGCCAGACCCGTTTCGGTCACGCATTTGGCCAACTCGGGCAAAATCGCCTGCCAAGGAGAGGGGTTGCGCCCCTGCAACGGCACCAAATGATTGTTCAGATTTTCCTCGCGAAATCCGACTGGCATTTTGCCATCATGATGCGGCGCAACCTCAATATCGGGTTGCACGCCAATCACTTGCAGCGTGTAACCGGAGGGAGCGTAGTAGCGGGCCACGGTCAGCTTGATGTAGTAGTCGTAGTGCAGCGCGGGCTCGTACAACGTCTGCACGCTGGCCTTGCCAAAGGTCCGCTGGCCAATGACCAGCGCGCGGCCATTGTCCTGAAGCGCCGAAGCCACAATTTCCGATGCCGACGCCGAGCCGTCATTGACTAACACCACGACTGGAAAGGTGTAGTCGAGCGCCGAGCTGCTGGCCTCGTGCATTTCTTCGTCGCGACCACGGCTGCGCACACTGACTACGCGACCGCTGGGCAAGAAAGCGTCGCCGATTTCAATGGCCTTATTGAGCAATCCACCTGAATTATTTCGCAGATCCAAAACCAGGCCCTTGACCTTGCCGTCGGGGGCCTGCTTGGCCAGTCTGTCGATCATGGAGCGCAAATCCTTGGTACTATTGGGGATAAATCCGGTCATCTTGACGTGGGCGATGCCAATGTAATCGCCGACCAGTTTGCCATCAACGTTCTTGATCTCAATGCTTTCGCGGGTGATCGAATAGTCTTTCGGCTCCGGATCGTTTTCCCGAGTGATGGTCAGCTTGACAGCCGTGGCCCGCGGGCCGCGAATCATTTTTACGACTTTGTTCAGCGCCATGCCGGAGACATCGGTGCCGTCGACCTTTTGAATCACGTCGCCAGCGCGAATCCCCGACCGCCACGCCGGGCGCCCTTCCATAGGGTTTTCGACAATCGTCTGGTCATCGCGCTGGGTCAAAACAGCGCCGATGCCTTCAAAGCTGGAATCTTGCGTTTTGTCAGTGGAATCATCCCAAGCTTTGCGTGGAATTATCGCCGAATGCGGATCCAGGGCATACAGAAAGCCAGAGGCCGCTGCTTCCCACGCGCGATTCATGTCTGGCAAAGGCTTGGGTTTTTCGGGTTCTTTTGCTGCATCAGATTTCGCCGTCTCGGGCTTCGCGGTCAAGTCAGCCGGCGCGCTTGGGGCTGGGGCTGCAGGCTTGTCTGGCGCTTCTGCCTTGCCAGATTTGCCGACTTCAGCGAGGCGCTGGGCTGGTTTGGCGGCCTCTTTAGCCGCGCGAGCCTCCGTATGAATTTGTTTAATCCGACCACCAACATAGTGCATCACGCATTCGAACTGAGGGCGATCGAACGTGACGGCGTGCCAAGTGTCATGATAGGCCTGCGTGCGCGCTTTGGAGCGATCGCGCAGGGCTTTGACCTCCTCATCACTCAGGCGGCCCTTCTTGCGCACCGGCCGTTTGGCCTTGAGGTACTCGTCGGTGGGCAGGTGATGCAGGATAACGCCGCTTATTGTTTGACCTTTGCAGGTAAAAGCCTCGCCCCTGCCGTCCAGTCGACCCTCTTCGGCAGGCAACCCGGCGCGGGTCTTGAAAAAGGGCTCTGGCAGTAGCTCTTCACCGGGTTCTAGGCTGAGCAGCGCAAAATTGGCGGCCTCCACCCACGCCATTTGCTTATCCGGTTTGGGGTCTATGTAGCGAACATCAACGTAGTCAAGCACTTCATCAAAGTTGGTGACGTCAAAGTGCACACCTTTCCAATAGTCGCGCTGGTCGGCTTGGTCATCAGCTTGAGCGAAGAGTTCGCCATCGTCGCCTTCGTTATCGTCGTCTGCCGGACCCTTGACGCCTTCGGGCTTGGCGCGTGGCGGTGGCACTGCGGCAATGCGATCGGGCGCAGAATCGGCAACGGGCTCCGACGAACCTGGTTGGCTGGCCTTGGCGGCGGGCACCACAGGCGCACCGACTGCCTTGACGGGCACCGATGGCTCAGCTTGCTTTTTGCACGCAGGGCTCGCAAGCGCGACAGCGAGCGCGACGGCGGTCAAGGCGATACTGGTCCGCCAGCCGCAGGGCTCGCCGCGCACTGAGTAGAGAATCTGTGAGCCGCGAATCTGTGAGTCGCGAATCTGTGAGTCGCGAATCTGTGAGTCGCGAATCTGTGAGTCGCGAATCTGTGAGTCGCGAATCTGTGAGTCGCGAATCTGTGAGTCGCGAATCTGTGAGCCGCGAAGGAGAGAGTGTACCTTGGTCATCACGTCTGGGCTCCCGCTGCTTACCCGAAGGCGGCAGCTACTCAGCTAGCGTGCCAGCCCAAAGCCGGTCGCGCAAGCGTTGCGTTTGATCGTCAGCGAGCACGGCTCGCAGTTTTTGCAGACTCGGACGGTGGGCGGCCAGCCCAGCGCGCATGGACCGAACACGGCCAATTGCGTCCAACGCGCGCTGCCGAAGCGGCGAATCGGCAGGCTCAGTGAGGACCTGCGCAGCGGATTGCCACGCCTGATCCAGCACATCGCGCCGCCGACAGACCAAGAATAGGTCCACGCCCGCCGCCAAGCCACGGCGCACGCAGCCTGCAGGGTCCAACACTTTAGCAATCCCCTGCATTTCCAAGTCGTCACTGACAATGACGCCTTGGTAGCCGCAATGGACGCGCAAGAGCGGTCCTAGGATCTCCGGCGCTAGGGTCGCTGGCATCTGGGCATTGAGCTCAGGAAATAAGACATGGGCAGTCATCACCAGCCGCAGATCATTGCGAAGTTTGGCAAATGGCACCAACTCCACCGCTTTGAGCCGGGCTAGATCGTGCCGCAGTACCGGCAGCTCCAAATGGCTGTCGGCATCGGTGTCGCCGTGGCCGGGAAAGTGCTTGCCACAGCCTGTAACGCCGTTGGCTTGCAGCGCTTGCAGTAGAATCGCGGCAAATTCAGCGACTTGCTCGGGATCGCGCGAAAACGAGCGATTGCCAATGATCGGATTGGCCGGATTGGTGTCGACGTCCAAAACCGGAGCATAGTCAACGTTGAAGCCCGCGGCGCTCAATTCGCGGCCCAATTGGGCACCGACTTGGGCGATCAAGTCGCGGTCGCCGTGCTCCCCCAATTTGCGCATCGGCGGAAACAGGCTAAATGGTGCTCGCAGTCTGGCAACGGCGCCGCCCTCTTGATCGACGCTGCTTACAATGGGCAAACCACTCGGCTGTGCGCGGGCGGCGGCGTAAATTTGCGTCGTATGCTCACAGACTTGAGCGATATCGACGCTGCCGGCAGCGTCATAGTGAAAATTGCGGCGAAACAAGATCGTGCCAGTCAGGCCTCGCTCAAGCAGTTGAGCGTATTCCTGCGGCAGCGCTTCGCCCTCATACCCGACCACAAACAGCTCTAGGGCTAAATCCTCGGCCTGACGAGCGTTGAACGCAGCGCCGGCTTGGGCTTTCTCAAATAATTGTGCATCCATAGAACCACCTAGTGTCGCAACGAGGCGTCAGTGTGACCGCCGGTGCAGGCGATTGTGTGCCGCCTTGGCCGTTTGCGCGAAAAATCCGGAATTTAGCGCTGCTGATCGCCACGTGGGTCGAGTAGGTCGCGCAAACCGTCGCCCATGAGATTGACCGCGCCAACTAGCACCAAGAGCGCCAAGCCAGCCGCAACCAACACCCAGGGCGCTTGAACCACGATTGCCGTGCCTTGCTCCAACATGGCGCCCCACGAGGCAACGCCTTGAGGTCCAAGGCCTAAGAAGCTCAGACTCGCCTCCGCCAACACCCCGGTCGCCACTGCCAGCGTGCCTTGGACTAGCATCGGGCCGGCCAGTTCGGGCAAAACGTGAAAAAACAGAACGCGACGATGCGACGCGCCCAAACAGCGCACGCCGACAATGAAATCCCGCCGCCGCACTGAATCGGCAAGCGAGCGGGCCAGCCGCGCGTGACCTGCCCAGCCGGTCGCCGCCAGCGCGACAATCAGCGCGCCAATGCCGGGACGGTCGGCGACAAACCCAATCAGCAAGGCCAGCAGCAGGCCAGGAAAGCACAGCAGCATGTCGCACAGCCAACGCACAACGGCGTCAAACCGGCCGCCAAAATAACCGGCAGTCATGCCGATCGCGGTGCCCAAGCCTACTGACATCGCCGCGTAACCCACTCCGACTAACAGGGCCAAGCGGGCACCGGCGGCAATTTTTGCTGCCACATCGACACCTTCGTCGTCCGTCCCTAGCCAGTGGGCCGCGCCAGGCGCGTGCAAAACGTCCAAGCTGGCCAGGGTCGGTGACAGCGGAATGACCAGCGGACCCAACACGCCGATCAGCGCGATCGTCGCCAAACCCATTGTGCCGATGCGCAGTTCCGCGCTGTCGCGCCAATGGGTTAGCACTTTGGCCGTCTCTGGATTCGCATCGAGGTCGCCTCTGGAGTGGAATTTAGGTCGGAACGGGCGCCTGGCGCAAACGCGGATCCAGCCATGCGGTGGTCGCCGCGCTCAACCCCATAGCCGCCAAGTACAGCATCGCGATCGTCAACACGCAGCCCTGCACGACCGCGTGATCGCGCGCAGCAATGCCATCCAGCAGCAGCGTGCCCAGTCCCTTGCGGCCGAATATTTTTTCGGTCACCAGCGCCCCGCCGAGCAGCGCCGCCAATTGCAAGCCCAGCAAGGTGATCACCGGCAACAACGCATTGGGCAGGGCGTGGCGCCACAGCACCCGACGCTCACTGGCACCGCGCGCTCGCCAGGCCCGGGCCATATCGCTGGCTAACGTCTCGACTAGCGACGCACGCAGCAGGCGCCCCAAACGGCCAGACAGAGCGAAGCCTATGACCAAACTAGGTAACACCAGAGAGGCCAGCGCGCCAGCGTCGTGAGCAGGGGTTGGCGCCCACGGCAGAAAGACAGTGAACGCAAAAAGGACCAGAGGCCCCGAAACAAACGCCGGTAGCGAAACAGCCAGCAGCGCCACCACCCGAGCCAGATGGTCGGACCATCGACCGCGGTGGACGGCGGCGGCAATGCCCAAAAACAGCGCCAACGCCATCGCCCAAGCCACCGAGGCAGCGGCCAGTGCCAACGTATTGGGCAGTCGATCGACAATGAGCGCCGCTACCGGAGTTGGGCCACCGGCCATCGCCGGCGACGTCCCCAAAGTACCATCGGCAATTTCACTCAGCATGCCCAAGTATTGGCTATGCAGCGGCCCATCGAGGTGCAGTAGCTGCCGCAGAGCCTGCCGGTCCGCGACCGAAGCCTGATCGCCAAGTAGATGGTCGACCGGGTCGCCCGGAGCGGCGCGCACGGCCAAGAACACCAGGGACACGATGCCGGCCAGCAGGGCCACGGACCGCAGTATCCAGCGCAACAAAGACAGAATCGGCTGGCGCATGCCGGACGTCCACTAAGGAACTGTCCCAGAATAAGTCATTCTGAGACTGGTTCCGTTTGCTTGCTTTGTGGGTCGCTAAGCTCGCGGCCTCAAAGGCCGACTCGCCGCTTCAGTGTTGCGCGAGTCGATCGAGTTATTTAAGGACACATCCTAACGAAGAGGGCTGCAGACTAGGAGCCTGTCGGAAATCAATCGGTTGTGAAATGTCTATCAGATTATACACAATGAATCTATTACGATCCGACAGGCTCCTAGCCAGTCAACTATTCTCAACTGTCCGAGAACTGCCCGGAGTGAATCCGTGCAGTTTCGGACAGTT
>SHZD01000142.1 GCA_009692465.1 Myxococcales bacterium | reverse complement strand
AGTTGGTCGCATTCCCTGCTTACACGTTTGCCTGTGCGGTTCGGATTGGTGACCTGCGGCAGGAGTTGAATGTCGCCGATTTGCCGCTGACTCCTTAAAACCAGAGATCGCTGAGCGCGATGCCCGCGCAATAAAGGTGTGTAAATGTAAATTGTTGTCAGTTGGGTGCGACCGCACGAGCGACCGCACGAACGCGGCTTGCGCCCGCCATACACATTTCGTTACACTTGCCGCCTCTTCTGGGGGGCCGTCCGCCGCCTTTTTCGGAATCGGGCTTGCGGCTGGCTAAAAGTGCGCCGGCGTCTGGGCAATCAATCCTCACACCGCGAGATGGGCGTAGCTTTTGGGCAACGCCAAACATATCTGTGCTTTTTCTTTGAGTCGGGGGTCCTATGGCAACGTGGCTGGCGCGCAATCTGCTCGTTTCAAATCGTCGATTACTTGTGACCAAGTGGGCGTTCTCAGCAGTAGTGGTCTTGCTGGCAGCCTGCGGCGAGTCGACCACTGGCTCCGACCCCGAACAAGGCACAGCAGACACATCGACCGACAGCTCCACGCTCGCTGATGGCGTGGGTACTACTGACACGCTAACCGGCGAAACCGCGCCAACAACCGACACCGCTGTTGGCGGCAGCGACGCTACGGAGGCGACAGAAGATGTGGCCGCCGAAGTCATTTCGCCGCCTGACGTTGCCCCTGAGGCTAGCAACGATGTCGCCGAAGATCTGGCCACCACCGCGGAAACGGCTCCGCCACCGGACACGGCCGCCGAAACCGACACTGCCGTCGCTCCAGTAGATGCCGAGGATGTGGCAGCAGTCGACGTCAATTCTGAGACCAGCGTCGACGATGCTGCGGTTGATACCGCACCAGACACCGCGCCTGATACTGCGCCTGACACCGCCGCCGATGCTGCGGCTGAAACCGCCCAGGACATTGCCGCCGAAGCCACGGCAGCCTGCCCCGGCTCCGTCGGTTGCGCCTGTAAAGAAGCAAAGGACTGCACAAGTGGCGAATGCGGGCTGAATCTGGCCGCCAGCCTAGTGTGCATCGCAGCGTGCGGCGCCAACGATTCTTGCGCTGCGGGGTTCGGTTGCGCCAAAGGTGCCGGCAAAGCCTTGTGTCTGCAGCAGGACATCGCCCTTTGCGCGCCGTGCCTGAGCAACGACCAGTGCAGTCAACCGTCGGCCGCGGGCAAAGCGGGCTCCTGTGTATCGTTTGCAGAGCAGGGCGCGTTTTGCGGCTTTGCGTGCTTGCTCAACTTTGACTGCCCCGACGGCTACAGCTGCGCCGATGGGGCGGACATCGCCGGAACCAAAGGAAAATATTGCAAACCCAAAGAAAGTGGAACCTGCAAATGCAGTCCTGTTGCCATTTTCACTTCCGCCAGCACCATCTGCAGCAACGGCGCCTGCAAAGCCCAGCGCAAATGCACAGCAACGGGGCTGACCGCCTGCACAGCCTCTACACCGACCGTCGAAACTTGCGACGGCATCGACAACGACTGCGACGGCGCCACCGACGGCTCCGGGTTGTGCGATGACAAGAGCATCTGCACTAGCGACGTCTGCTCCGGTGCGGCCGGCTGCAAATCGACAGCGCTGGCGGACGGCGCGACTTGCACCGACGGCGATTCGTGCACCACCGACTCGTGCAAAACAGGAAAATGCGTAGGCGTGGTCGCTAGTTGCGATGACAAGAATCCGTGTACCGCCGATTCCTGCGACAGCAAGGGTGGCTGCTCCAAGGTCGCCGACGACGTCGGCTTGTGCAGCGATGGCGATCCCTGCACCAAGGACGTCTGCAAGGCCGGCAAGTGTGCCAGCGACACCGGCGCTTGCGATGACGCCAGTGTGTGTACCGTGGACAGTTGTGACAAGGCCAAGGGCTGCGTGAACACCGCCAAGCCGGCCAGCGACTGCGACGACAAAGACTCCTGCAGCACCGACAGTTGCGATCCCATCAAGGGCTGCCAGAGCGCCAAGATCGTCAACTGCAACCCCAGCGTGTTGTACCAGACCGATTTTGCCTGCGGCACCAAAGACTGGGACCTCGATCCGCAGCCGCCCACCACCAAAGCCAAGTGGGCCATCGACGGCGATCCGCTGCCTCCCGGACCCAAATCGGCGGCATGTGCGCTCAATTTCAATGACGGCAAAGACTTTGCCTGCCTGCCGGCTGAAACCACCGGCATCCCCAAGACCCACGCCACCAGCCCGCTCATCGACGCCTCGGCGGTCAAAGTGGGAGCGCCGGTCAAGCTCAAGTTCTGGCTGGGCGGCCAATGGGAGCCCAATAGCTACGATAATCTGGTCATTGAACTGTCGACCAATGGCGGGTTAAATTGGGTGCAACTTATTGATCTCAATCCACTGACCGCCACTACTGCTTACGCACCCGTATTCGTGCTGCTGCCGGACGCAGCGGGCAAGAAGCTCAAACTGCGGTTTGGGTGGTTTTCCAATGATTGCTGGGTGAACGACACGGTCGGCCCGTTCATTGACGATGTGGTCGTGTTTGACGCCACCTGCAAGGCTGACAAAGACTGCAACGACGAGGACCCTTGCACGACGGACAGTTGCGACGTTGCGTCTGGCAATTGTGCGGCCAAGGTCAATACCAATCCGTGCGATGACGGCAATTTATGCACCACCGGCGATGCCTGCACTACCGGCGGCAAGTGCGTCGGCACAGCGACCGTCTGCGACGACAAAAACTCATGCACCTTGGATACTTGTGGCGTCACCACCGGCAAGTGCGGCGCCAAGCCTGTCAACGATGGCTCCAGCTGCGACGACGCCGAGCCCTGCACCAAACTGGACCACTGCGAGGCCGCTACCTGTGTCGGTCAGCCCCAGTGTGATGACGGCAATCCGTGTACCGACGACTCGTGCACCGTCAATCTGGGCCAACCGATCTGCGCCTATCCCATCAAGCCCGACGCCAGCCCGTGCAGCGACGGCGACGCGTGCACCGCAGGCGACGTCTGCACCGGCAACAAATGCGCCGGCACCGCTGGACCATGCTCGGTGGCCTGGTCGCTTGCCAATGACTGTACCCAAGCGCAACTGTGGACAGTTTCGCCCCTACCGGCCAGTTCGACCGATGTCGCCTGGAATGTCGACGCCAGCCCGCTGCCCCCCGGTTACAAGTCGGCGTCCTGCTCGCTGAACTTCAACAACGGCACCAATTTCGTGTGCCCCACTGCTGCAGTCAAAGTGGCCGGCGCCGCGACGCTGGGCACCGTGATCGACCTGACCAAGGCCACAGCCGCAACGCTGCGGCTGTGGAGTTACGCCCAGATCGGCACCGACAACTACACCGACCAGCGCTGGGTCGAATTGTCGGGCGACGACTTCAAGACCATCGCGCTCAAGTGGAAGCTGGACAACGCTTCGGCTCAGCTTAACGGCTGGAAGTTGTTGAATTTTGACCTCACGGCGGTCGCGGGCAAGGCGGTCAAACTGCGGGTGCGTTTTGATTCGCTGGACTGCTTCACCAATACCGGCACCGGTTGGTTCGTCGATGACCTGCTGGTGGTGACCGATATCGCCAAAGGCTGCGCCAACGACGGCGAATGTGGCGATAGCAACACCTGCACCGACGATACCTGCAGCACAGGCAAGTGCGAGTATGTATTCAATAAAATTGTGTGCAACGACGGCAGCAAATGCACCACCGGCGATGTCTGCACAGGCACGGGCGGATGCTTGGGCCCTACCGCGACCAACTGCAACGACAATGCCGCGTGCACCATCGACAGCTGCGACCCGGTGGTCGGCTGCCAATACAAAAACAACAACAACGGCTTTGTCTGTGGCGACAGCAACAATTGCACCATCGACGACACCTGCGACGCCGGCAAATGCGTGGGCAAGCCCAAGTGCGACGATAAGAACCCGTGTACCACTGATTCTTGCATTGCAACTTCGGGCGCCTGCACCAACGCCGCGCTAGCCGATGACGTCGCCTGCTCGGACACCGACCCGTGCACCGGCCCGGATGCGTGCAAGGCTGGAAAATGTACCGGCAATGCCGCGGCTTGCTCCAGCTTGCCTATGGACAAGTTCAACTGCAATCAAAAGGATTGGGCGGTGCCCCCGCCGGCAGCCCCAACCCCGGTACAGTGGGCCATCGATGGCTCACCGACCAGCCCTGGGTTTTTCTCGCCACTGTGCTCGTTGAATTTCAACAATAGCCAGTCGTTTGCTTGTCCGGTCGGCGCGACCAAAGTCGAAGGCGCCGCGCTGTCCAGCAAGACCTGGGACTTGTTGGCCGCCAAAACTGCCACCCTCAAGTTGATGTCGTGGGCCGCTACTGGGGTCAGCGATGCCACGGACTTGCGCTATATCGAAGCCTCGGCTGACGATTTCAAGACGGTGCCAGTGTCGGTGTTGCTCGACAATGACAGCTCCAACAATCAGTGGAAACCTGTCGTTGTCGATCTGACGGCGTTGGCCGGCAAAATCATCAAGCTGCGCTTTCGCTTTGACTCGGTCAACTGCGATGCCAACACCGGCAGTGGCTGGTTTGTCGATGACCTGGTGATTTGGACCGACGTCGCCCTTGGTTGCGAAACGGATGCCAATTGTAGCGACGGTTACGCCTGCACCAAGGACACCTGCACGTCTAGCAAGTGCACTTATGCACCCTTGGCGAGCGGCGCTTGCGAGGACGGCAATCCCTGCACACTTACCGATAGTTGCGTAGCCGGGGCCTGCAAAGCCGGTACTGCCAAGGTTTGCAACGACAACAACAGCTGCACCTCGGACTCCTGCCAGCCAGCCACCGGCTGCGTCTACACTGCCATGAGCGATGGCGCCTTCTGCAGCGACAACAACGCCTGCACCACTGGCGATGTCTGTTCGGCCGGGCAGTGTGGCGGCGCCAAAGCGCCGGACGGCGGTTCGTGCACCGACAACGACGTCTGCACCGTCGGCGACAGCTGCAGCGGCGGAAAGTGCATGCCCAAGGCCGGCGCGGTCGATGGCACAACCTGCACGACCGCCGATGGTTGCTCAGTCAACGGCAAGTGCTCGGCCGGTCAATGCGCGGGTAGCAATGCCTGTGACGATGCCAATCCGTGCACCGTCGACGCCTGCACCCCCAATGGGCCAACAGGCAAGATCTGCGCCAGCACTGCGGCCGTGGAAGGCTCAAGCTGCAGTGACAACGACACCTGCACCGTCGGCCAAACCTGCCAAGCCGGCGCCTGCAAGGGCGGCACCAGCGCCTGCACTGCACTAGTCACGTGGCCGCTGGATTGCGGCACCACCGGTTGGACCATCAGCGCTGCAACCAGCAGCAGCGTTTGGGCTTTTGACGCCACTCCTAATCCGCCAGGCTTCAAGAGTGCCAGTTGCTCGCTCAATTTCAACAACGGCATTGACTTTGCCGGTGTCGTCAACGGCACCGCAGATTCGCCTGCCGTGGCGATCACTAGCGCTGTGGTGCTCAAGTTCTGGACGTATTCAGACACCGAGTCTGACACCGGCTATGACCAAAAGTTCGTGGAAATCTCGACTGACAATTTCGTCAGCACGGCGCTAAGTGTGCAGATCGTTCCGCCAACTGAAAAGGTCTGGTACCAACCGGCGCCGATCGCACTACCCAACTTTGTGGGCAAATCCATCAAAGTGCGCTTTCGCTTTGCCAGCGTCGATTCGTTTGAAAATGCCACTGCCGGCTGGTTTGTCGACGATGTGGTGATTTCCACAGTTGGCAACACTGGTTGTGCGCAAGACTCCGAGTGCCCCGGAGACAATAATCCGTGTACGGTCGAAAAATGCGCCGACACCAAGTGCTCGTCGGCCCCGATCAAGGGCAACTTGTGCGACGACGCCGATGTGTGCAGCCAAGCCAGCGCTTGCGTCTCCGGCACCTGCACTGGTGGCAGCCCCGTCGCTTGCGATGATGGCGACACGTGCACAGTCAACAGTTGTGACGCCAAGACCAGTTGCAAGTACACGTATACCAACGGTTGTTCCGAGGTCAAGCTGCCGTACACCAACAAGTTCGATTGCGGTGACCCGTTGACAGCGTGGTTACTCAAGAACAATAGCGCGGGTCCGATGTGGAAAGTCGACGCCAAACCCAATCCTCCGGGCTTCTTGTCCGCTGGTTGCTCGCTGAACTTTAACAATGACATCGACTTTCAATGTCCTACCGGTGCCACAGCGGTCGACGGCACCGCGCTGTCGCCAGTATTCGATGCAACCGACTACAAGGGCAAAAAACTGCACGTCAAATTTCAGTACAGCGGCGCTTGGGAGAACGGAAGCGCAGATAATTTGGACATCGTGGTCCTGCCGGTCAATTCGACGGCGACCGTGCTCAGTGCCACCTACGACGGCGCCAATTATTGGAAAGTCGTTACGATTGACGCCACCAAGTTCATCGGCCAGCGCTTCCGTCTGTCGTTTGGTTTCAAGACGTTCGACTGCCTTGCTAATTTGACGTCGGGAGCCTTTATCGAAAACTTGTTCGTGGGCGACGCCTCGTGCAAGGCCGACATCGACTGTGACGACGGCAATGGCTGCTCCACCGACGTGTGCAACGTGACCACCGGTGCGTGTACCAATGGCGCCAACACCGCGCTGTGCGACGACAAGAGCGCCTGCACCACCGGCGATAAATGCCTCAACTTCATTTGCAATGGCAGCGCCAAAGTCTGCGACGACAAGAACGACTGCACTGCCGATAGCTGCGTGCCGGCCAGCGGTGACTGTACCGCCACCGTCAAGGCCGACAACAGCATTTGCAGCGATGGCAACGACTGCACCACCAGCGAAGCGTGCAATGCCGGCAAATGCCAGGGCGGTTTGGCCAAAGCCGACAAGGCTGTGTGCACCGACAGCAGTGTTTGCACGACCGGCGACAATTGCCAAGGTGGCACCTGCAAGCCGACCGGCAAAGCCAGCGACGGCATCACCTGCACCGACACTGACCCCTGTACCACCGCCGACATCTGCAAGAGCGGCGTGTGTGCCGGTCCTGTCCCAGCCTGCAACGACAAGAACTCTTGCACCGTCGATAGTTGCACGTCCAACGGCACCCAAGCCGTGTGTGCTTATCCGCAGGCCAAAGACGGCGCGGTGTGCGACGACGGGGCACCGTGCACTTCGGGCGATGTGTGCGCCGGCGGAGTTTGCAAGGGCCCGACGCTGATTTGCAAGTATGGGTACTCTGAGAGTTTCTCGGCCTGCGGTGCCACCGCCGGCTGGACGCTCGATGCGGTCGGCGCCAATGGGGTCGGCTGGGCCATCGATGGCACTCCGGCCGCTCCGGGGGCGTTGTCGCCGCCGTGTTCGCTCAATATTAATAACGGCATCAATTACGCGGGCACCGGTGGCACCTCGGCTGGCAAGGCGCTGTCGCCTGAAATCGATCTGACTGGTGCGGCGACGGCGATCTTGACTTACTGGTCCTTCAGCGGAGTCGAAGAAACGTATGAAGATCGAAGCATGGAAGTCATGCAGGGCACCACGATTTTGGCCAGCCAAAAGCAGACATTCGGTGCCGACGACAACAAGTGGATTCTGGTGGCGGTGGACCTGAAGGCCCACCTGGGCAAAAAGATCAAGTTGCGCTTTACTTTCAATACTAAAGACTCCTATTCCAACAATGGGCCAGGCTGGTTTATCGACGACATCAAATTGCAAACTGGGTTACCGCCGAGCGTGTTCAAGGTCACCACTTCTGGGTTTACCTTTACGCCGACACCGCTCACGATCGCCATCAATGATCTGGTCGAATTTACCCTGTCCGGTTCGCACAATGTCGTCGAAGTGGCTGGATCGGACTGGGACAACAACGACGCGATCGCCCTGCCCAACGGCTTTGCCGTCGGCTTTGGCCAGACCAAGAAGGTCGCGTTCGCCAAGGCCGGCACCTACTACTACATGTGCGAGCCCCACGCCGCATTTGGCATGAAGGGCCAAATTATCGTCAAATAGGGCAGGTGGTGCTGGCAGTCGGCATCGCCGGAGTGCCTCGCCGCGGTGGTTGTGCTTGACGGTTGCGCCGTTGCAACAGCACCGATGCAACAGCACCGATGCAACAGCACCGATGCAACAGCACGACTGGGCGCGTGCCTACCGCAAATTCCGGAAATTCAATGACGACATCAGCGCCCACCGCCCCCGATCGCCTGTGGGGCGGCGGCTATGGCGAAGCGACCCACCCGCTCGTGCAAAAACTCAACGCTTCTGTCGACTTTGACAAGCGGTTGGCTTACGACGACGTGGTCGGGTCCATTGCCCATGCCACCATGTTGCGCGATCAGAGCTTGCTGAGCGAAGCGGACTATGCCGCCATCGTCGGCGGCTTGCGCTCGATTTGGCGTGATATCCACAACGGCCAGTTTGAGTGGACACAGGCGCGCGAAGACGTACACATGAACATTGAGGCCAGCTTGCGCGATCGCATTGGCGATCCGGCGGGCCGGTTGCACACCGCGCGGTCGCGCAACGATCAAGTGGCGGTGGATGAGCGGCTGTGGTTGCGGCGAAATTTGGCGGAAATTACTAGACATATTGCCGATTTGGCCGCCGCCTTTGGCCAAGTCGCCCGCGTCCATGCCAGCTGGCCGATGCCCGGCTATACCCATCTGCAACGGGCGCAACCGGTGACCGTCGGGCACTTGGCTTTGGCCCATGCTGAGGCGCAATTGCGCGACGGTGCGCGGGTTTTGGATTGTCTGCGCCGGATGGACGCCTCGCCGTTGGGTTCAGGGGCGCTTGCTGGGACCACGTTGGCGATCGATCGCGACAAGACCGCGAAATTACTTGGATTTTCCACCGTAACCCGCAATTCGCTCGATGCGGTAAGCGATCGCGATCATGTGGTCGAGGCGATGGCAGCGGCGGCCCTTGGTGCGCTGCATCTGTCGCGCATTGGCGAAGAATTGTGCCTGTTTGCCTCGGCTGAGTTTGGTTTCGTGCGCTTGCCCGACGCCTTCACCACCGGCAGTTCTTTGATGCCCCAAAAGAAAAACCCGGACATGGCCGAACTTTTGCGCGGCAAATCGGGGCGGGTCATCGGCGATTTGGTCGCCCTGCTGGTGGTGCTTAAAGGCCTGCCGCTGGCTTACAACAAGGACCTGCAAGAGGACAAGGAACCGCTCTTTGATGCCATGCAGACGTGGTCGGACTGTCTACAGGTGACGGCTGACATGGTGCGGGCGGCGCAGTGGCAAAAGCACACCCTGCTGGCGGCTCTGGACAAAGGGTTCTTGCTGGCCACCGACTTGGTAGATGAACTGGTGCGAGCTGGGGTGCCGTTTCGGCGCGCCCACGAGCAAGTAGCGGCGCTGGTGGCGGAATTGGTCGCGGCCAACTCCACGTTTGCCCAACTGGGTGCTCTGGCGCTGGCGACCAAGCTGGGGGTGCCGGTGGCGGTGGTAGCGGCGGCCATTGATGTCCGGCAGGCGTTGCGACGGCGCGACTTGGTTGGCGCTCCGCATCCGGCTCGGGTGGCTAGTCAGGCCAACGCGATGGCGGCGCGGGCACAGCGGCTGGCAGCGGCAGCGCAGGTGTGGCTGCGGCCAACCCCGGCGGAGCAGATTTTGACTGGGGGGTGACGAGTTGTCGCGCACCAAGATGTATCAGTTTGATGAAACTGGCGGTGGTGCGGTGGCCGCTTCGGAGCGCTTTAACGACCGCGACCCGGCGACGGCCGCCCAACTTGGAGCGCAAACTGTGCGGTTGCAAAGACCTGCGGAATCAGCCGTGGCCAAACCCACCATCGGCAAGCCCGCCGCCTTCACCGACCGCACTACGGACGCGACCGCCGATGCCGCCAAGCCCAAACAGGAGGCCACGGTGGTCGTCGTCACCGGTCCGCCGCAGGGACCCGAAGAGGCCAATAAACCGGCGGTGTCACGGGCATCACGTGGAAAATCAGGGGCAATTCAGCGATGTTACGACACCGAGCTGCGCAGCAACCCCAGCGCCGAGGGCAAAGTCACCGTGCTGTTCAGCGTAGGCACTGAAGGCTCCGTCTTCGAGGCCCGCGCCACCAACGCCAGCTCGGGCCTGAGCGCCTGCATCGAGGCCGTGTTCACCTCGATTCGCGGCTTGCCCAGGCTCAGCCAGGCTGCTCAATTTTCGCAGACCTACTTGTTTAGCAAGGCTAAATAGCTCTGGTCGTCGCCGCCCATCGCCCGACCAGCTGCCTTTGCCCACCTAGGATTCCCCATTGAAATTCCCCGCGACCCCCGATTTGGGATGCCAGTGCCCTGTCGCTCGCTGTCGCTCGCTGTCGCTCGCTGTCGCTCGCTGTCGCTCGCTGTCGCTCGCTGTCGCTCGCCGTCGCTCGACAAGGAGCAAGGAGCGTTTCGACTGAGGCGTACTCGCTGTCACTCGACAAGGAGAAAAGCGCCGCAGTGACGCCGAGATGCGCCCAAAGCGGGGGATCGCGGCCACCCTCTGTCCTTGAGCGCAACCACCCAGCAGCCCTAGGCTCGGCGGTGACGGGCGCAGCAGCGTCGGCGGGGGCGATGGTGGTACCAACAGTGGGCGTCGCGGCTAAATTGGCCCAACTACTGCCGACAGACCGCCGCAGCGCCGGTTTGCTCTTGGCGTACGCCGCCGTCACGCTGGTGACGCTAGGCCTGCGCTACCGCCAATACGCCGACACCAGTTCTGCGCCGTGGGTGCCGCTCGCACGTGCCGCCGCCGCCGGAATTTACCTCAATTTCGCGCTGCTCCTGCTGCCCATGCTGCGCCTGACCTTGTCCTGGCAGCGCCTAGGCGGGCTGCGGCGCATCCTGCCGGTCAGCCAAGCCGTGCAAGCGCACATGATCGCTGGCAATGCCATTGTGCTGTTCTCTGTGATCCACGTGCTGGCTTACGCGGCGATCGTGATGACCAAGCGTCTGCCGCTCGATGCCATCTTGATTTGGCCGGTGCCGCTGACCGGCGTCGTGCTGGTGGCGTTGTTGGCGCTGCTGGCCGTTTTCGCCTGGCTGCGCGAGCGAGTGCGCTTCGAACTGTTTGTATACACCCACTTTTTAGCCATTCCGATCGGTGTCCTGTCGATCGTGCACGCCCATTGGTTCTTTGCGGTGATGCTGGTGCCAGGCATCGTCTACGGCGTCGACCGCGGGCTGCGCCTATTGTGGAGCACGCGAACTGCGCAAGTCGACACTATCACTGTAGATGGCCGCGACATTATCTTGACCCTGTTGCGGCCGGAAACTTTTGCCTATCGCGCTGGCGATTACGCGTTCTTGTGCGTCCCCCGGCTGTCGCGCCTGCAGTGGCACCCGTTTTCGCTCATCAATGCGCCAAACGACACCGGTAGCCTGGCCTTTCGGATTCGCCGCCGCGGGGCCTGGACGCAAGCGGTGGCCCAATTGCAGCCGGGCACCCAAGTGCTAGTCGACGGCCCATTCGCCAGTCCATGCCGTGAGTTGTACACCTGCCGCACCGCCATCGTTGTCGCCGCCGGCATCGGCATTACCCCTTTCGCGTCGTTTTTGGCCCAGTTGGAGAATGAATGTGCGGGCAGCGGCGATGAACCGCGGCCCTTTGACCGCATCCACCTGTATTGGCTGGAGCGCGACCAAGAATCGCTAGCTGGGTTTTATCCGCTCATTGCCCGCTTGCATGAGCAACTGGGCGGCCAGTTTACCGCGAGTCTGGTCGTTGATACGCTACCGAAAGGGGCTGTGGCGCCGCTGGTTTGCCATCAATCGATCGACTGGGATACCGCGTTGGTCGGCGACGGCACCCAGTGGCAGGCGGCTACCGTGTTCTTTTGTGGTCCCAAAGCGTTGTCTGATCGCGTTCGCGCCAGCTGTCGGCGGGTTCAGTTGCCGTTTGTAACCGAGAGTTTTTAGGTACCACTGAACCACGCTCACGCTTGGGTCTGCTGTGCCCAAGGGACGCAATGGCCGTGGAGCAGTTTGCGGTAATCACTCTGATTGTTTAGGCGATTCCGGCCAAGGTCATGTCGAGATCGGCCATTCGCGGCGAGCGGTCGTGGTCGCCGGCGTCGCGGACAAACGCAGGCACTGGTTTAGCCGCAGCCGCCAGTACCGCCTCACCGAGCGCCCAACAGCCGAATAAGGTCGCTGGATTGACAGGTTTTTGCCCGCAATCGGCTATGGCCAGCGCCAGCCGTAGCCCAAGCGCGAAACCCTCGATCAGCTCAGCGTAGCCACGGCGCACGCTTTGGTCGCGGTCGAGCGGGATGGCAAACACACGCACGGCCAGATAGGTCTCGAGCGCCGGTCCCAAATCGGCCTCGGCATTGACCAGCCAGCGGCTGGCTTGGTCGCGCCAGTCGTCGCGCAGTGCCTTCTGGATGGCTTTGATTTTAGCGTCATCGAGCTCTAACTCTGCCAAAAGAGGATAGTATTTCCCCAACGCCGTGCCAAGCATAGGGCAATCGCAGGCGATCAGTCTGGATTCGATATGGGCGCGAAATGCTAAGAATTTTCGAGGTGTCAGTGGCGCCAAGCCATGGGTCACCGCAAAAGTCACGCCGCCCTCCGCCGCCCACTGTTCCACCGTGTCGGCCAGCCGAGCCATGCGCGCCAACGGCGCAAGTTTGGAGTCAGCGACAATATCCGCCAACCATTCCCGCAGTTGGGCAAATTGGCGCCACGGCACCGCGCGGTCGCCGTCGACGCGCACTAGCTTGTTGGTGTGGTTGGCTGCAAAGACCTGCACCGGCAGGCGCCAACCGCCCTCAGCTCGCGCCAAGTCGACCGCATCGACATTGGCCACCATGGCTGCCCGCGCGGTCGGGCACAACGCCGCAAAATACAACTCGACGCCGCCAGGAGTGGCGACCGCCGCCAATGGATAATCGCATGGAATATCTGCGACTTTTTCCGGTTCTGCTTTGCCAGTCGCCACCACCGCTGCGCCACTGAGCATGGCTTTCTCGGCGTGTACGAAGGGAAACTGCCCTTGTTTCCACGACTTAGCTGCTGAAGCGGGCGCTGAACGCAGCGCTCGACGGCAGGCGCAGTCGTCGTCGCCGCATTCAAAGGCGTCAAAAAGGGCTGGAAACGTCACGCGCATGGCATCCGCAAGCCCCAGCGAATGGAGCGGTCAGGCGGCTATGGTGCGCTAAGCGGCGCAATTCGCCAAGCCAGCCGCGATTCCCCGCTCTGTGCGCAACATGCTTGGTTGAGCCGGCTTATTCAAACGCAAGCCTGCTGCGTCGGCGCTCAAATCCCTGGCCTTGGGCCTAGCTAGTGCTCAAGAAACAGAGACTTATTCGTCACTGAGCTCCAGCGCCGGCCCCAGCCAAGCGCCCTTGCGATCGAGCAAGCCGACGGTATGCAGCACGATGAACCACTGCAACCAGTCCTGCGAGTCCGCGCGGGCTTGCTCGTCCATAGGCACCCGTCGGCGCAGGCAAAAGTGCACGACCTCGCCGACCCACGCGAAAACGTCTAGCATTTCTTGCCATTCTTGCTTGGTCTTTTGCAGCACCGCCGCGAAGTTGAACGCGATCGTCTCCGCATCTTCGCTTAGCCAGGGTCGCAGCGTATTGTCGCCGCGGACAGCGCGCGAACGCCGAATGCGCCGCGCATAGTCACTGCCAGCTGACCGAGGTTGATTGGCGACGTACAACTCGCCAGTGCCGGTGCGCTTGCGAATCATCGGCGGCATCGGCATGACCTCCACAAGCTGACCGACGCGCGGCTATTTCGTCTTGCGCGACCGGCGACAGTCTAGGCGCGGCTTGCTATCGCTCGGATGTTCTTGGGGCTGCTCTTTGGGCCGGACTTCTAGAGACCTGACCAATTGACGCCGACCCTCAAAGAATTCCCGAACAAAACGGAGCGGCCTGACGCCAACCCGCAGGCCACTGAATAAGTGCCGCAGGCTCGTGACCCACAAAGCAAGCACTGAGACGCCGAGCAAATCTTATTTGATCGGCTCTCTAAGGGCCTGTCGCTCGCGTCGGCGCGATTACTGCTTGCCCGCTCGCTGGGTACGCGCCGCTTCCTGAATCCACACCACGCCACCATTGGGTCCGGGCACACTGCCCTTGACCACGATGAGGTTCTTGTCGGCCTCGACCTGCATGACCGTCAAATTCTGGATAGTGACGCGCTCATTGCCGTAGTGACCGGCCATTTTCTTGTTGGGAAACACCCGGCCGGGGGTGGTACGGGTGCCGAGCGAACCGCCGTGGCGAAACACTTCGTGGGTACCGTGGGTGGCTTTGGGCATGTGGTAGTTGTGGCGCTTGATGACGCCGGTAAAGCCGCGGCCCTTGGTATTGGCGACAACGTCCACGATTTGGCCGGGCTGGAACGCTTCGGCGGTCAACAGGGTGCCGACTTCGATCATGTTGGCGTCTTCGTTGCTCACCCGCATTTCGCGGATCACGGCGCTGGGGGTCTGGCCAATCTTGTCGTAAAATCCTTGGCGCGGCTGGTTGACATGCTTGGCTTTTTTGGTGCCAAAGCCAATCACCACCGCATTGTAGCCGTCGTGACCATTTTCAGTCTTAACGGCGACGACTGGGCATGGCCCTACTTCAAGAACGGTCACTGCGTATTTTTGACCTTCAATACCAAACACTTGCGTCATGCCGACTTTGCGGCCCATCAAACCCTTTGCCATGAAAAACCTCTCGCGCGCGAGTCACTGTGTGTCACTGTCTGTCCCAGGGTGTCACTGTCTGTCCCAGGGTGTCACTGTCTGTCCCAGGGTGTCACTGTCTGTCCCAGGGTGTCACTGTCTGTAACAGAGTGTCACTGTGTGTCGCTGCGCATCGCTTCGCCAAGTACTTCAAAAGTACCGGCGCTAGACCCAAATCGCTAGGCTTGTCCGCGCCTTGTTGCTCGGCAGGCATCGATTTCCCCCGCGCACAGGCCCCGTTGGGCGGCGCGAATGGGGGCGAAAGTTTACGGTCAATGGCGTTGGCGGTCAACCACAAAAGCGGTGCCCATAGGCCCGATCGACCTCGCCCCGAAAAAGCCTCTTGCCCGACCTCGATACGCCTCGTTTGACCGTACCCGCCTCAGAACCCCTAACTTTACGCAGATCTACACATGCACCCCGGTCGGCACCGATGGGGTGGGCAATTCCGCAAAGC
>SHZD01000141.1 GCA_009692465.1 Myxococcales bacterium | reverse complement strand
GGGTTGGCTACCCAAACACCACCGAAATTCCCCGCGGCCCCCGATTTGGGATGCCAGGGCCCTGTCGCTCGCTGTCGCTCGCTGTCACTCGCTGTCACTCGCTGTCACTCGCTGTCGCTCGCTGTCGCTCGACAAGGAGCAAGGAGCCTTTCTGTCAGGGGCGTACTCTCGTACGTCCCTGACAGAAAAGTGACGCAGTGACGCCGAGATGCGCCCAAAGCGGGGGATCGCGGCCTACCGGCGTGGTTGTCTGCTGCTACAGCAACCCGTAGGCTATGCCCTTGCCCTCGCCACTTGCGGGGCCGCGGGTCGATCATGATGGGTAGTACGGTAGCAGAGCGCAGGCTAATGGCACCAATAGCGAAGCGACTGGTCTGGTTGGGCAGCGTCGCCTGCCTAGTGCTGGCTTGGGGATGTCAAGACGGTCAAACCGGCGCCCCCAGCGTGGGTCAAGGGGCTAGCGGCAGCCTGGACGGCGGCGACAGCGCCACCTTGG
This sequence comes from Myxococcales bacterium, assembly GCA_009692465.1. GTDB lineage: Bacteria > Myxococcota_A > UBA9042 > UBA9042 > UBA9042 > SXRM01. The sequence goes on along the minus strand of SHZD01000141.1, from coordinate 14,882 downwards.
GCGACGCCAGCAGCGACACCGCCACCGACGGCGACGCGGCTGCTGTCACGGTCGTCAAGACCAATGTTGGCAAAGTGTGCGCCAGCAACGCCGACTGCGCGCTGATTGGCCTCAAGTGCTTCGAAACCAACGCGGCAACTGGCGCCGGGATCTGCAGCAAAAAGTGTACCGGCGCTGGCGATTGCGAAACCGGCACGTTTTGCAATCCTCAAGCGGCTGACTTGATCTGCACGCCGCCGCGATTTTGCAATGGTTGCACCAAGAACGACGAGTGCGGCGTCGACGGCTTGTGCTTGACCGGCAGCTCTGGCGCCAAGTACTGCACCCGCAGTTGCTCGTTTGGCGATAATACCTGCCCGCCCGCCGCCAGCTGCAAGCAATTTGGGTCGTCAATCAATGAGTTTGCTTGCCAACCGGACTATGGCAAGTGTGTCGGCGACGGCGCCCAATGTAGCCCCTGCGCCGGCCAAGCCGACTGCGGCAGCGGAGCCGAGTGCTACTACTCCAGCGCTACAGGCGAGCGATTTTGCGCCAAGGTCTGCAAAACCGGCACTACTTCGGGCTGCGCGGTCGGCTTTGTGTGCAGCCAACCCAAAGGTGCGCCCAGCTCGATTTGCCTCAAGTCCGTCGGCAAAGAGGTGATCGCGACCTGCGCCAAAGGCGATAAGGGCTTTTGCGAGCCGTGCGGTGCCGATCATGAGTGCTTGTCTGGGCGTTGCGCCTTGAAAAACGGCAAGAAATTCTGCGTGGAGCCGACGCCGTGCCAAGGGAACAAGGACTGTCCGCACGGCGGAGTGGCCACGGGCTGCGTGCCCTCTGACAACGGCAAAGGCACCATTTGCTCGCCACCGCTGTCGTGGGGCTGTCAGGGCTACCTCGCTTGCCTTGCTGTCAATTGCAACGCCGGCGAAACGTGCGTCGCTGGGTTGTGCAAGAAGTCTGAGTGATTTTTTTGTCAGGCTTTTCTCGCTCAACAGTGGGTTAACGCTCGTACTTTCGGATTGAGGCGATGGGCAATATCGGCCAAAACTGACGGCGTTCGTGCTCGCGACTGCGGCGAATTGTCCACGAAACCTTTGCTCCAGGATTCCCCGTCGAAATTGTCCGCGGCCCCCGATTTGGGATGCCAGTGCCCTGTCGCCCGCTGTCGCTCGACAAGGAGCAAGGAGCATTTCGACTGAGGCGCACTCATGTACGCCGCAAAGAGAAAGGCGACGCCGCGACGCACAGATGCGCCCAAAGCGGGGGATCGCGGTGCTCGCCGCGCGTTGACACCACGCGCTCAGGCCATTATGCTGCGCAGCCTTTGCTGCTGCGTTGCAGTTGGCAACTACCTGAATCTACGCATCGTTTTAAGAATACGACCCGAGGAACCGATGTCCGACGCCATCAATGCCCCAGCCGCCGATGCCGCCACCGCGGCGCGCTTTGCCAAGTTTAGCTTCCAGCCGATCGTCAGCCAATGCGTCGGCTGTGCCCACGTTCGCGCGGTTGACGGCGCCGGCCTGTGCAACAGCTACGCCAACCCAACGGCCAAGTGGGCGGGCGGGATGTGCAATTTTGCCACCCACGCCAAAATCGAAAAGAAGGTTGAGACCAAGATGCTCAACCCCTTGAAGGCCAGCAAGCGCGGCGGCAAGTAGTCCTGCCCTAAGTCCTTGTTCGGACCGCTGATCGTCCACCTCCTCTGATCGCGCACCTGCTTGGTCGCGTACGGGCCTGATCGCGTACGTGCCCGATCGTACTACTGCTTTACAGCGGCGAGGATCGCCATGGTCGCCACCACCAGCTTGCCGCCAACTGACGGTTCGAACGCAACCAGTGTTGCTGCCGCCGAAGTCGTGGTGCGCCGCGATGACGGTCCAGTTGCGATCCTGACGATTACCCGACCAGCCGCGCTAAATGCGCTGAATGCCGACGTTTTGGTTGGCTTGGCCGACCACTTGCACGCCTGCGCCGTCGCTGCCCATGTGCGCGCGGTCATCGTCACTGGCGCTGGCGAAAAGGCCTTTGTCGCTGGTGCCGATATCGCCGCGATGCAAGCGATGTCGCCGGTGCAAGCTCGTGCGTTTGCTCAAAAAGGTTGTGATGTTGCTGCTGCGATCGCAGCCATGCCCCAACCGGTCATCGCGGCGGTCAATGGCTTTGCACTGGGCGGCGGCTGCGAGCTGGCCTTGGCCTGCGACATGATCCTCGCTTCGCGCAAAGCCAAGCTGGGTTTGCCAGAAGTGACACTGGGGGTCATTCCCGGTTTTGGCGGTACCCAAAGATTGCTGCGCATGATCGGCGTCCACGCTGCGCGGCGGTGGGTGTTGTCCGGCGATGTGTTTAGTGCCGACGAGGCCCTGCGTTTTGGAGTCGTGCAAGAAGTCTTTGAACCTGAAGACCTTTTGCCCAAGGCCATTGAACTTGGCAAGCGCATCGCCAGCCGTGGCCCGCTCGCCGTTGCCGCCGCCAAGCGCGTGATTGCTCAAGGTGCGGACCAGTCACTTGCTGACGCGGTGGACACCGAAGGCCGCGCTTTTGCCGATTGCTTTGGCACAGCCGATCAGAAAGAGGGCATGGCGGCATTCTTGGCCAAGCGCCCGGCTGTTTATACGGGTAGTTGAGGGCAGGATTGCCGCCACGGTGCCGCCGCCCCGATGGCAGGCGATATCGATTGGCGCGATCAGGGCACTCGCCTGGGCCACAGCGCGCTACTTGCGCTTGGGCGGCACCACGGACAACAGCGCGCCAGCGATCAAGTTCGCCAATAAACACACAGAGAACAAGCCAAGCGTCGCCATATACGCGATGCTTTTCATGCCGGCGTTGTCCTGAAAAATCAGGGCTGCAAAACCGACAGTAGTTGTCAGCAAGGCGATCCACGCCGCCCCGCCAACTTGCTGAATTATTTGCCTGATATCTGCATGCTCGCCCTCTTCGTACCAGCGATGCAAAATGTGCGTGGTGCCGTCGATGCCGATGCCCAAGATGCCCGGCAGCGCTGTCACCGAAAACAGGTTCAGCGACAAATCCAAGCTGCGCGCCAGAGCCAAAAAAATGATGAACGCTACACTGAGCGGCACAAAGGCGTACAGGCACAAGGTCACGTTGCGAAAATGCCACAGAATCACCGCGAACACCGCGATCGCCGCCAAGATGACCGCGATCGGTCCCTCTTTACGAACAATATCATCGGCGTCGGCGAGGATAAAGTAACTGGCGGTGCTGCGATAGGTCTTGGTACCGCCACGGCCATCGGCGATGGTGAACTTGCCCACTTGCGCCGTAACTTCTCGAATCGAAGTAGCTTCTGCCAGATTGCCGCTCGCATAGATCAGCACGAAACGGCCAGTGCGGTCACTTTTGTCCAAAAAGCGCTTGCGCACGAAGTCCGGCAGTTGATCGGGACCGTAGACCTTGGCTTGCAGCAGTTCCAGTGCCTTTTCAGCGTCCTGGCGATCTTTGCCTTGCAGCGCCTCAAGTTTATTGCGTAAACGCTGGGCAATCCGCTCAATGATCGGCATCTTGAGTGCCTGATCCTTGGCCACAAATGAATGAATCGACACAAAATAGCGCACCCGCTTCCAGCGCTCACGGTTGGCTTCCAGTTGATCGTGGATCAAGCTGGCGTCTTCGACCGTGTCCGCGACCACTACAATCGGCGAACCGGTGCGTCCCGAACTGGCGGCGCGCACTTGTTCTTCTAGCAACTGGGCTGCACGCTTGCGTTTGGCCTCGGGGCTGTTGCGCTCTTCCTCAGTTTGGTGCGGTGGGGTGGTCACAGTGCGCAACTTGCGAAAATCTGTTTCGAAATCATAATCTTTGGCAATCCAAAGCGACGCCGCGCCGACTAGCGCGATGCCAATCAGAAACACCCGGGCGAAGCGTGGCGTTGCCACCACTCCCATCCAGCGCGAACCGGCTGCTTGAGCGACACTGACGGACCTATCGGGAAAAAAGCGATCCATCGCCATCACCAGCGGCGGAAACAAGCCTAGCGTGCACAACAGCGCCACTTCGACGCCGACCCCAGCGATGAGGCCAAATTGCGAAAATCCACGAAATTCAAGCACTACCAGGCAAAAGAACGCGACCGATGTGGTCAATGCCGCTTGATGGAGCGAACGCACCATGCTGACTGCGGTGTCCTCAACGGCAAGAGCCGCAGGTTTGCCAGCCGCGCGGTCCTCTAAGTAGCGACTTAGGGTGTAGACATTGAAATCATTGCCCATCCCAAACAGCATCGAAAATATAAATGCTGTAATTACATTGAGATAGCCCAAGGTGGCATGGGCAAAAGCCAACGTCAGGGCCGAACTGGCAATGAGCGGAATCGACATCAGGACCAAGGCGCGCCAGCGCCGAAAATGCAGAACCTGAATCGCCCCGATCACCAAAAGCGCAATCGTCGATGTGATCAGCAAGCCACTTTTAATGCTTGAAATCTCGGCCGCCATCTCGGCGTAATCGCCGGACATCGCAATCGTCGCCGTTGGGTGCAGCTGGGCCTTGAATCCGTCCACCGTTTGGCGCAGCTTAGTCACGAATGCTGCTGACTTTTCGACGTCGCTCTGGGCAATGGTTGGAAATACGCGGATCGCCAGCGCCGTGCCATCAGTACTTTCGTCCCACTCGCGAATATCGTCGGAAGCAAAGCGCTTTTTGAGGTCGGCGTCCGTCGGCAGGGCAAACCGGTTGGTCGACGGCGGCGCCGTCGCGGCATCCACTGGGCCAGTTCCTGCTGGGGCAGACGGCCCAGCAGCAGTCGGCGTCGGGGGTTCGTCCAGCCCTTCGCTCAATGCATCGTCGACCAGTTGCTTTTCAGTGGTGTCTTGGACCGCTTGCGCCACATCGCGGTCAATCTTTTCCAGCTCAGGGACACTGAGAAACAGGGCGCCATTGCGCCGAAAAAACTCGACGTCGCGGCGACAATCGACTGCGGCGACATCAGGCCACACTTGGATGGTGTCGCAGACTCGCTGAGCAAGTGCACGATTTTTTTGGCGATCTGCACTACCGACCATCAACGTCAGCTGTGCCGCTGACTTCAGCGTGTTTTGGGCCAACCGCGCCACTTGCACGGCAGGCGTGCTTTCCGGAAATAAATCAGCGAGATCGGAGCGAATCTGAATCGAACTGCCGTACCAGCCACAGGCGGCGACTAGGCTCAACGCCACGCCAAGCACCGCAAACGGCCGCCGAGCCGCCAATTGGGCGTAGCGGCGGGCCCAGCGTTCAGTCAAAGTTGGCGCTGTGGCAAGATTCATGGCGACATTGGGCCAAATCGCGGGTTGCCAGTCAACTCCGGCAGCGTCGGTAGCGGTGCGCGGCGTTGCTAGGCTCAAATTCACCACCGAAATCTCCGCGAGCCCCGATTTGGGATGCCAGTGCCCTGTCGCTCGCTGTCGCTCGCTGTTGCTCGACAAGGAGCAAGGGGCTTGACGACGGAGGCGTACTTGTGTACGCCACAGGGAGGAAAGCGCCGCAGTATCGAAGAGATGCGCCCAAAGCGGGGAATCGCGGTAGGACAGTCCTGCATGGACACCGGCGCGCAATGGGACCAAACTTGGGCCATGAGTTCCGCGGCGGGCAAGTCCGGTTTCGCAGCATTGTGGCATAAAGTCACACGCATAGGCGTCAGTGACCAGTTGCCGCCGACCGAAGCGAAGTACGTCATTTTGAACAACACGCTGGTGCTGTTCATGAGCGGCTTAGCTTTGGCGGTCATCCCGATTAATTACTTGAGTACAGGGGTCGAGCAGCCGCTAGTGACGCTGGCATTGCCGCTGATTCAAGCGCCGATGTTTATGATATCTTTGGTATTATCTGCGAAAGGTCACGGGTATTTGGCGTCCCTGTGGTTCGGTACGGTGGCGGCCGCGACTCTACTAGGGCAGACCTGGATCATCGGGCGGGCGACCGGCATTCACTTCTTCTTTCTTTTGCACGCGGTCGGCCCGTTTGTGCTAGTGCCGCCGCGCTACCATTTGTGGGTGTTCGCCCAAAGTGGTTTATATTTCGCGTGCTTTCTGTTTGCTTTGATTGGCGTGCCCGCGACGCCGCTGGTCCACTTTTCGCCGGCCATGACTGAGACGCTTCTCGATGGCAATCTAATTTTCACGTTTATTTCGCTGGTTGCGTTTGGCTATTACGAGCGCACCAATACGCTAGCCGCCGAAGCGGAGGTCGAACGCGAGCGGCAACGTGCCGAGAGTCTTTTGCTCAACATCTTGCCCGCCCAGATTGCCGAACGGCTCAAACGCGACACTTCGCCAATTGCGGACGGCTTTGCCGAAGTCACTGTGTTATTTGCAGATATTGCGGGTTTTACTCCGCTGGCCAGCAAGCTGCAGCCCGCCGAGTTGGTGGGAATGCTCAACCAAATCTTTAGTGAATTTGACGCTATGGCTGAAAAACATGGGCTGGAAAAAATCAAGACGATTGGCGATGCCTACATGGCCGCGGCCGGCTTGCCGGTGCAGCGACCTGACCATGCCCAAGCCGTCGCCGATATGGCGCTGGACATGATCACTGCCGTGGCTAAGGTCAAAACGCCCGATGGCTCGCAACTGCATATGCGGATTGGCATTCATACCGGGCCGGTGGTGGCTGGCGTGATCGGCAAGCGCAAGTTTATCTACGACCTGTGGGGCGACACCGTCAATCTGGCTGCCCGCATGGAGTCGCACGGCGAAGCCGATCGGGTGCATATGACCCAAGTGACTGCCGACAAGATAAGTGCTGAATTTGATTGCGAAGACCGCGGATTCGTTGCCATTAAGGGCAAAGGCGAGGTTCGGTGCTTTTGGCTGATCGGTCGCAAGCGCTGAGCAGTTGGTCGGCGCTTTGTCAGCGTGTTCGCACGACCGGCCAGCGGAATTCAAACTCCGTTGGCGCCACATCGGCACCGACTCGCAGGTAACGAACGACGCCGAGCATACACGTCATGGCCCGCGGTGCGCTGGCTGTGGGCTCAATGACCGTCAAGTGACTCACTAGCCCCATCGGCCCTACCGTCACCCGCAGCACAAATCGGGCTTTGCCTGACTGCAAATCGCTCGTTGCAAGGTCTGGTCGCAAGCAGCGCATCAGCGCCGAGCCGCGCAAATTGAGCGCCGCGGCCATGTCGGTCGCTCGACTGGTCGCTTTCACCGGGTCATCTGATTCGAAGCCGGCTGGCTCTGCCGCGAGCGCGTCCGGCGCAGAGATCGGCTGCGGAACGGGCGGCGGGGGCACTTGCCACGCGGGCTGCACAGGCCGCGGTGGAACATACGGTCGAACGAACTTGGCCCTCTTGCGCTTGCCCAGCTTCTCAAATTCGGCAGTGAGCTCAGCCAGCGTTTTGTCGACAACTTGGGCCACCGGCGAATCGCGGTTGTGCTCGTAAAACACAAAACCTCCGCCAACGACAATCAGCGCCAGCATCGCCAGTTTGCCCAGACAGCCTGCACAACCTGCATTGGCTGCCGCCCCGGTCGCTGCACCACTTTGCTGTGCTGCGGCCCGTTGTTGGCGCAGGCGCCCGATGGTTTGCTGCAAATCTTTGCCGCTGCTGGCACTTTGGGCTGGCAAGTCCATCGAAAAACCTGCGCCGCGGTCCTTGACGAACTCCTCGATGTCGACCGCCGCCACCCCGAGCATGACCGCGCCGCATTTCGAGCAATTGCTGCGCGCGCGTGCGTTCCAAGTCTTACACCGTGGGCATTGGCGTTGTTCGGTGGCCATCGGGCACTCCGCTGCGCAGGTGGCGCCGCTGCGGCAGGGTAGCGCAGATCGCTGGCGCTGGTAAAACGCGGGCGGTCTGTGGGGAAACTGCGGTTATTTGGCGCGTGTAGAGGAATAACTCGATCGATGTGCAAGCAGAACGGAGCTGCGAGTCGGCTGAATAGACGCGAGCTTAGGAGCCTGTCGGAAATCAATCGTTTATAAAATATCTATCCGGTTATACACAATGAATCTAGTCTGATCCGACAGGCTCCTAGCCAGTCAACTATTCTCAACTGTCCAAGGACTGCCCGGAGAACTGGCCCAATCAAATTCGTGCAGTTTCGGACAGTTGCCACCGTCTAGCCAGACGGCGCTAGGAGCGAGTCGGAATACTCCGACACGCTCCTAGTGACCCGCCAAGCAAGCGCGCGGGCACCGTAGCTGAATGACTCATTCATCCACCAGCCCTTACAGGCAAACTCGCCGATCCAGCGATCACTGGCAACTTCGCGGTCCAAACGGCAACGACTGATCGACAGCAATCCCTAGCAACATCACGGATTTATGCCCAGTACCGAGGTGGAAATGGCTCTCCTCAGCGGTGCCGCCGATGTGGGCCAGATTGCCCGGACCGGTTTCGTGACCCGCCGACACCACCACCGCTCGCGAACTGTCCGGCAACCGCAAAATCATGCGCGTACCCGGCGGCGGTCGCGATTCTTTGGTCCAATACATGTTGACGTACCACGCTTCTTCCACCACCGGAAACGTCTTGGGCGACAAGATCCCGGCGCCGTAAAAACTGCCGCCCTCCAGCGGCGCCCACACTTGGCTGCGGTACAGCATAAAGCCCGTCTTTTGTTGCGACAGCGCATAGTGATCGGTCAGCTCATCAGTCGCCGTCGCTGGGTAGGGCGGCGGTTCTTCCGCAGTCACCAGATGGGCTTCCATCACGATCGGCCCAGTCGCGGGCATGGCCAGCCACTTGCCGCCGTCGTTGACCCGCTTCATCACTCCGGCTTGCAGTTGGCAGGGACCCATTGACGGCGCGGTGAACCCGATATCCACTTTGAATACACCAGATTGTGCCTTTCCGCCGCTAACGAACGTGTCCACTACCACATACCAAAGACCGGCATTGACGTCGGCGCGGGCATGATTGTCGCCGCGATCCAAGCACTTGCTGGCGTCGAGCGCCGACAAAATGTGCACATCGACATCGACTGCGGCGCCGTCGTACACCGCTGCGCTCAGGAACCCGGCGCTGGGCACTTGAACAGCAAAGACTTGTTCGGGCCCCGATTCGTCGGCGCCTGTCTTGCAACTATATGAATTAAAGGCGCTTGTCTTGAGCGTCGCGCTATCGCCGCTGTGGCTGAACGGAAAACTGGCCACGCAAATCTGACCCACGGGGCAAGCGACCGGCGAACTATCGCCCACGGTGCCATCGGCACTGACGCCACCATCAGCCGCGTCTTCGATTTTGGCGTCCAAAATGGCAACTGTGCTCGCGTCGGCGCCGGTAACTTCGTCGAAAGTTGCGCCCGAATCCTGTAGTTCTGCACCAGCGCCGTTGGCGCCCGAGTCAGCGCCAGAGCTGGTGTCCGCAGCGCTGGATGCGGTTGTCGACGCTGCGAGGGGTTGAGCCATAGCTGCGCAACCGGCTGCAGCGAACAAGGAGTGGACACCACAGGAGCGCGGGCCGAAAAGGCAATCTCATGGTGCCACGTCTACTGATGCTTCGATTCAAGTCGGACTTCGGATTGGGGCCAAAGACCCAACTGTAGTCGAACCAATGGTCGACCGACAAGCGCTTTTGCCAGAGCCCAACGCTGGTTGCCGATTGCAACCTGCCGTGCCGGCGCGTATTCTGGCCGCTGTGGCGCTTGCCTACTGCCTTTAGCGGCCCGCGCTTGGGGCCAGATGGGCAGCCACCGAGCCGCGATCCCCCGCTTTGGGCGCATCTCGGCGTCGCTGCGTCACTTTTCTGTCAGGGACGTACGAGAGGACGCCCCTGACAGAAAAGCTGCTTGCTCCTTGTCGAGCGACAGCGAGCGACAGGGCACTGGCATCCCAAATCGGGGGCCGCGGGGAATTTCGGTGGTGAATTTCGGGCGAGCCGACCGTCCTTTGGGGAGCCTTGATGAAAAAACTGTTCGCCATTGCTGCCATCGGCCTGTCAGGGTGTACAAACCCGGCGCCAGCCTCCACCTCCGCTGATTCGGCGGCTGTGGCGGTCGACGCCGCCGCCCTGTCCGAAGTGGGCGGTGACAGCAGCAGTGCGGCCGACTCCGGCACGGACGCCGATTCCAGCCCTGCAAGTGATGGAGGCGCCGATACGCTAGATGCGGCGCAGGTCCACCAAGGGGAGGCGGTGTGTGCCCAATTTGCCGATCGAGTTTGTGGTGCTGCGTTTGCGCCTTGCTGCAGCGGGACGGCGCCTGCGACCTGCGTGGCCCAATGGGGCAAGGCGTGCCTCAAGGCGGGCTTTGACCAAGTGGAGGCGAGCGCCACGGTCGCCGAAATGGACGCCGTCACCAAGAGTTTAGGCGACACCAAGGCGGGCGACCTAACTGCTGCGCTCAAGGCCTGCGACCGTCAAGCAGTAATGCGGGCACTGCAAGCCCTGTGGTATCTGATGGTTGACCCGGCCGAGCTTGGCAAATCCTGCCTGTACGCCTTGCCGCTTAGCTGCGCCAAAGGTGCCGGCCGCTGTGACCCCAAGACCACCGAAGTCTACGTGTGCGCGGCTGCGGTCGAAGCGGGCAGCAGTTGCAAGTTGTCGCAACCGTGCAAAGTCGGTTTGGTGTGCGCTAACACCGGGTTGACGCGGGCGATGGTATGCGCTCAGCCCAACGCGACTTGCGAATTGAGCGATACTTGCTGGGATGGTACCGTGTGTACGGCGGGCAAATGTGGGCCGCAAGGCAAGGCGACGCCAAGCAATTGTACTGTTGATGCCGATTGCCCGAACACGATGGCCTGTGGCGGCGGCTTGTGCGCGCCCAAGTTGTGTAGCGGACCCAAGTAGGTACGGTAAGCCATCCAGAAGGAGTCGATTGCGCTCAAGCGGGAATCGCGGGTCAACGCAACGGCTTGCCGCCTAGTCATCCGTTCACCACCACCTGAAACGCCAAACCAGCAAGCGCCGCCCCCGCCAAGACTTTCGGCAACGCCACCTTGAACCGCAACAGCGCAAGCGCGGCCACCAGCGCCAGCACCACCACCGGCCCATGCAGCGAGGCCAGCTGCGGCACCAGCAGCCGGATCGGCCCGATATGCTGGACCGTCACACTGCCAAACAACGTATGCAAGGCCAACCACACCATCAGATTGGCCACCACGCCCACCACTGCCGCACCGATCGCCTGCAATGCGCCTTGGAGCCGGCGCTGGTTGCGCAGAGCCTCGACATACGGGGCGCCGAGCAGAATCCACAAGAAACACGGCACAAACGTCACCCACACCGTGATCAACGCCCCGAGCGTGCCAGCGGCAAGCGGCGGCAGACCAGCGGGCTGGCGGTAGGCTGCCAAAAAACCAACGAATTGCAGCACCAAAATCAGCGGACCCGGAGTCGTTTCGGCCAAGCCCAGGCCATCGAGCATCTCGCCGGGCTGCAGCCAATGGTGGACCTGGACGGCATCTTGGGCGACGTACGCCAGCACCGCATAAGCACCACCAAACGTCAGAACGGCCGCCTTGGAGAAAAACAGCCCCTCAGCCAGCAGCGTCGCCTGGGGTCCTTGCACCACAAACACCGTCGCCAGAGGCACCACCCATAGCGTCAGGCACACGGCGGCCACCCGCAGCGCCCGCCCGCTCACCGGCAGCGTATGGGCCAACTCGCCGCGCGCGGCCATCCCGTCGAGCACCGTGGCCGTCTGCGGGTCAAGCCCTGCCTGACCGGGATGCGCGTTCGATTGGGCGGCGCGCTTGCCGACCAGCGCTCCCAGCAAACCGGCCAACACCACGACCAGCGGAAACGGAGCATCTAGCAGAAACAGCGCGGCAAACGCCGATAACGCGATCACTGCTTGCTGCTGAGTCCGCAACGTCCGATTGCCGATGCGCTGAACGGCCTCTGCCACCACCGCCAACACCGCCGCCTTGAGTCCAAAAAACAGCCCACCGATGACCACGGTGTGGCCCAGTTCGGCATACAAGGCGCTCAGACCCAGCATCATCACGCAGCCCGGCAGCACAAACAGGGTGCCCGCCACCAGCGCGCCAGGGGTCTTGTGCAGCAACCAGCCGATGTAGGTCGCCAGCTGTTGCGCCTCTGGACCAGGCAACAACATGCAGTAATTCAGCGCGTGCAGGAAGCGCGCTTCGTCGATCCAGCGGTGGTCTTCGACTAGTTCTTTGTGCATTAGCGCGACTTGCCCGGCGGGCCCGCCGAAACTGAGCAAGCCAATCCGAGCCCATACGCGGACGGCAGTGCCAAACGGGACCGATGGCGGCAGTGGCGTGGGATGGCTCAAGCGGTTCGTCCAGTCAATTCAGAGGCGGTAAACAGAAACAATGCAATAACTTTAACGCTTTTTGTTTGCGGCCGGGCGATTTTGCTACCGTGCCAAACTTGGGCCTCAGATCGGCTGGAAAAAAGAACAAAACACGCGTAAATCTGCAAACTTGACGCCCGCATGCTCGTGCCGTTGCCGCAAACTAGCCCCACGGCCACGCGACTGTCAAGCGCCAGTTGTCGGCCAGAAATCGCGGTTTTGCCGCAGGACCTAAGAGCATGTCGGAAATCAATCGGTTATGAAATATCTTTGCGGTTATACACAATGAATCTATTGCGATCCGACAGTCTCCTAGCTTCTCAGATATTCTCAACTGTCTAACAACGGCCCGGAGTAAATCCGTGCAGTTTCATATAGTTGCAGCCGTCTAGCCCGACGGTGCTAGGAGCCTGTCGGCATACTCCGACACGCTCCTAGTGTTGCGCAATCGCCCGATTTCAGGCTTCATGCCGCCCACGCAGCCGCTGTGGCCGCACCTACCCTGCTGACTTGAAGAGAAAACCATGCTTTATCAAACGACTATCATCCAGTTTATCAAGATGCTCAACAATCTGAGCGCGTGTTTGGACAAGGCCGCGGCGTTCGCCGAAGGCAAGAAGTTCGACTCGACGGTCTTGATGACGTCGCGCTTGGCTCCCGACCAGTTGCATTTCATGCGGCAGGTGCACATCGCTTGTGATACCGCTAAGTTGGGTGCGGCCCGTCTGACTGGTAAGACGCCGCCAGTTCAACAAGATGATGAAGTGACGCTGGCCGACGCCAAAGCACGGATCGCCAGTACCGTTGCGAATTTAGAGACTTATACTGCTGCGGATTTCGCCGATGCCGCCGAGCGGACCATCTCGCAGCCGCGCTGGGCTGGCAAGACTTTGACCGGCGCTGAGTTCGCGCTGCAGCACATGATTCCCAATTTTTACTTTCACATCACGACTGCGTACGCGATTTTGCGCCACAACGGCGTAGACTTGGGCAAGAAGGACTATCTGGGCCCGCTGCCGTACCGCGAACCGGCGGCGAGCTGAGCACAGTCCTTGGGCCTTAATGTGTTGAAATTACTCTGCGGACCAGCGCTACATTGCGATCGCAACCCGCAGTCTGCCAGGTCTGGCCGATGCCGCTGCTCAAGCTCTACACCCTGCCGTTGCCTGCCGAGTTGGCACCGTCGACTGTGCTGGCGGCGTTAGCAACCGCGGTGGCGCCAATTCTGGGCGTCCGGCCGACGCAAGTCATTTCGTTGCACATCGAACTGCAGTCCGGCAGTTACTGTTTAGGCGAAAATGCTTGCGATTGGCATGGTCCTCACGGTCAGCCACCGGTGCTCGATATCGCAGCTTTTGCCGGTCGCAGCGACAGCCAAATCGAGCAAGCGCTGCAGGCGGCGGCGGCGACCCTGGCCACGCAGTTGGGTTTGGAAGCTGGCAACGCGTTTGTGACCTATACCGAGCTGCAAAGTGGTCGAGTGTTTACCGGCGGTTCGGTGCGGCGATAAGGCTGGATGCCCCAAAAACTCCCGGCCCAGAATCAGACTCACACACCGCTGATTCGTGATGCGCAACCACATGATTTTCCATCTGTGTTGGCCCTCAATCGCGAGTCTGAGCACTTCCTGAGCCCGCTCAATCTGCCGCAATTGCAGACTCTGCACCAGCAGGCAGCCTACCATCGCGTTTGCCAAACGGAAAACACGGTTGCAGCGTTTTTGCTGGCCTTTCGCGAGGGGGCGCACTACGACAGCCCCAATTATCGCTGGTTCTGCGAGCGTTATCCGTGTTTTCTATATGTAGATCGGGTCGTTGTCGGCGTGGCCTACCAATCGCAACGCTTGGGCAGTGCCCTGTACCGTGAGGTGTTCACTTTTGCGCGCGACCACGCGGTGCCGTGGGTGGCTTGCGAGTTCGACCTTGAGCCGCCCAATCTGGCTTCGCAGGGCTTTCATGCTCGCTTTGGCTTTGCCGAAGTGGGCACTCAATGGGTCGCTTGCGCTAAGAAGAAGGTGTCGCTGCAGGTGAACGAGCAAAAGAGCGCAGTGGCCAGACCTGAAGATCGGCAGTTCGTTGGATTTCGACTGCGGCGTTCGCCGCGGACAGGCGAGGTCGAAGAGCTGTTGTCCGCGCGATCTAAAGACCGCATCGAGGCAAAAGTCCGAGCACTGACGCCGCGCAACTGGGGGCAATCGCTCGACGACTGCATTCGGCGCGCAAACCGATATCTGCTCGGATGGATAGGATTCTTCAGGATATGCAGCGCGGCAGTGCAGCTGCAGGCGCTGCGAAACCTCGACGCCCACCTGCGGCGCAGGCTGCGGGCAATTGAACTGAAACAGTGGCGCCGACGCCGCAGTATCGCCAAGAACCTCATCAAGCTCGGGGCCAATTACACAGCAACATGGCGACAGCTCTACAGGGGCAGTATTTCCCTGTGGCCGCTCAGCCATTGCGCCGTGGTGGAGCACGCCCTAAACAACCGATGGTGCCAGCAGAAGGGTCTGAAATCATTGGTAGTTGAATGGAAGGCCCGCAACTCCGAGCACGTCGTTCCCGTTCCCGCCCCAACAACTGAATAGGGCGAGCAAAGTTCTGGTGTCAAGCCTCTGTCCAACAACGGCAAACCGCCACAGGGCAGGCCGAAGAGCCGGATGTGAGATCCACAAGTCCGGTTCTGTGA
>SHZD01000140.1 GCA_009692465.1 Myxococcales bacterium | reverse complement strand
ATTCCGACTGGGCCTGACTTGGGCGAGGGCTGGGGCGGCTACGTCCAATTTGGAGTGCTGTCGCGCACGGTTCGCGATACTGCGGCCATGTTGGATGTCTTGGCAGGTCCTATGCCGGGCGACCCCTACGCCGCGCCGCCACACGAAGGCAGCTTCTTGGCCGAAATGGCCAATCGGCCCAACAAGCTGCGAGTGGCCTTCACGACTCAGTCGTTTTTTGGCAAGGAAACCGACCCCAGCTGCGCCGCGGCCGTCACCCAAACCTCAACCCTGTTGAGCGAACTGGGTCACCACGTCGAACAAGCCACCCCCCAGTTTGACCGCGATGCACTGGTCTCTGCTTACTTGGTTCAAATCGGCGTCGGTGTCGCCGCTGAGATTGAAGAAATGGCTCACTGGGTCGGCAAAACGCCGCGGGCCGCGGATTTTGAGCCAGCGACCTGGTTTTTGCGCCAAGTCGGTCTGGCAATGGCAGGCCTTGATCTGCAACGCAGTCGCGACGCGGCCCAAACTGCCGGGCGGGCACTTGCGGAATTTCATCAACGATTTGATATTCTTATAAGCCCAACTCTGGCCCATCCGCCGGCAAAATTGGGCGAACTGGGCCTCAAGGTTGCCGATCGCGCCGCGCTGGCTGCATTGCGGTTGCTGCCTCTAAAACCGGCAATTCGGGCGGCACTGGCTCAATTGGCCGCCAATAACTTCGAAAAGACGCCCAATACTCAACTTTTCAACCAAACGGGCCAACCGGCGGTGTCGCTGCCGCTACACACCAGTCCCACCGGTCTGCCGATCGGCGTGCAGCTGTCGGCGGGGTTCGGACAGGAGGGCCTACTGTTGCGGTTGGCGGCCCAGTTGGAAGAGGCGCAGCCGTGGATCGAGCGCCGACCCAGTGTGTGTGCCACTAGAGAGCCGATCAACTAAGATTTGCTCGGCGTCTCAGTGCTTGCTTTGTGGGTCGCGAGCCTGCGGCACTTATTCAGTGGCCTGCGGGTTGGCCTCAGGCCGCTCCGTTTTGTTTGGGAATTCTTTGAGGTTCGGCGTTAATGGGTCGGGTCTCAAGGGCGTAGGCAGCCGATCGGTGATTACCGTTCTGGTTTCATTGGTGAATTGTCTTGGATTAGGCGAAACGCGGTCGAGGCTTTAGTCAGCCATCAACAACTTGAGATCATCCAACACCGTTTTGGGATGACCCGCCGGATCCCAATTGGTGGCACCGGGGCCGTAATACAGCACCCACTCGGCCTTGTCGTTGAGCACCACGGTCACCCGATCGGCAAACAATTGCTTGGCTGATTGCGCCGCACCGTACTGCAGGGCCAGTTCGCGGCCTAGATCGCTCCACAGCGGGTAGTCAAACTTGCTGCTCTGCTTGAATTTCGCATTGGCCGCGGCAGAATCGAAAGAGCAGCCGATGATCAAAGTATTGATGGCGTCAAACTCGTTTTGGAGGTCGCGGAACCCGCAACCCTCGGCCGTTCAACCAGAGGTCATCGCCGCCGGATAGAACCAAATCACCGTCCAGTGGCCGAGCAATTCGGACTTGCTGACTGCTTTGCCGGAACTGTCTACCACTTTGAGGAAATCCGGTGCAAAATTGCCAGGTTTCTTGTATTCGCCGCTGGTATTTGGCAGGGGCTTGGTCACTTCGGCGGCAGCGACATCGACGGTCGATTGCCCTTCAGTTGTATTCGAATCTGCAGTGTTTGCGTCCGCCGCCGCCGCTTGCGCGCTGTCCACCTCGCCAGCGGCAACCGCACTGTCCAGTGGCGTTGAATCGCCCTGTGGCCCAGTTTCACTCGCTGTTTCAAAAGGTTGGGTGTCCAGTGCTTGGGCTGCGGCGCCCCCAGCGCCTGAATTGCCGCTCACACAACCGGCAACGCCGATGCTAATTGCGGTCCACCAGCCAATCGGTGCATGTTTGCGCATAGTCTCCGGGTCGGCGCCGCCAATGCGCCGTAGCCGCCGTGTGTACCCGATTTTGGCCATCGCCGCCACTTCAGTGCGAGAGTCGATCCATGGCATCGTTCGTTTCCCTCGCACAGTCGGCGTGCCGCTTGGTCGCAGTCTGGTGTGCCGCTGTGGGTCTGCCCGTGTGGGCTGCTGAGCCGACGCCGCGGTCCTTGCTCGATGCGGGCGATGCGATCCAAGCCGCCGCCCACGCTGAGCGCATTCTGTTTGGGGCTGCCGGCCACCCACCGGCGCTTGTTGAGCAAGCCGCGCAAGTGTGGACCGAAGCCGTTGCTGCGACTGGCGATTATGCCGAGTTGGCGTCGGCTTGGCAGCGCAAACAAACTCTGATGCGCTAGCTTCACGGGCCGCAGTCGAGCCAAGTGGCCCAGTGTGCCTTGGAGCTAGCGGCCATTTTGGGTGTCCTCGGTCAGGATGCAGCGGCGCAAGCCAGCTGGACTCAAGGGTTGGCGATCACTCAGCGGCTGGTGCTTACTGGCAATCTGGCGGCGTGGACTGTCTTGACCGATGCCGCTGAACTGGCGCGGACCCCGTGGCAGCGCGAGCGTGTGGCCGATCTCGCCAAGACTGCGGTGCCGGTGCTTCAAGAAAAACTCGATATCAATTCCTTGGATAGTCGTGGTCTCGCTCGCAATTTTCTGCTTGCACTGGCATCGATGCGCATTGACATGGGACAACCGGCTGACGCCATCGGCGTGCTGACCGCGGCGGTCCAGTTGGTTCACCCCGAGCGTGCCGTCAATGATCTCCAGACCGCCCAGATTGCGTCGCATTTGGGCCATGCCCATCTGGTCATTGGCAACTTGGCCAAGGCGCGCCAGTTTTTGGAGTACGCCCTGTCCAAATTGGCTCCGGCTCACGGGCAGGACAGCTTGCCGGTGGCCCTGCTCAATCGGCGCCTTTGGTTTTGTGCTGTTGCGCCAAGGGCCGCGCTCGGCGGCGCTGGCGGCGCTGCTCAAGGCGCGGCCGACGACCCTGCATCAACGACTGGCCGTCCGCCACGCCAAGCTGCCCGCTGCAGTCAAACTCGCAGCCTACAATGCTACTTTATTCGACGACGAAATCCTGTTTGGGCTGGCCATGGAGCGCGCATTGAGCGGTTCGCAACAGGCGGTCGCCGAGCTGACCGCCTTGGAAATGCAGCGCAAGGGAGCGCTTTTGGAGGCCATGGCCCGACCGCCAGCCGTGCAAGCGAGCACCGACCCCGCATCTGTCGCGCAACTGCAGGTGATTTCCGGTCAATTGCTCGCATGGCGCCAACTTCAGGTGGCGACTCCGACTTCCCCACAGCTCGCGCGGACAGCGGCGCTGGCGAGCCGTCGCGATGTCCTGCAGCGGCAGGTGATGGGCTCCAGTAGAAACGCGGCGCCCAATCAGGTTCCCACAGATTTAGCTAGTCTTTGCAAGGCGTTGCCTGCAGACGCTGCGCTGATCGACTCCATCCACTACATCGACTACCAGCCCATCGACCGCGGCGTGCGCCTGACCCGCAAGATAGCGGCGCTGGTCGTGACCAATCAGCCCAATTGCCGCGCCCAGTTGGTCGATCTGGGCGAGGCGCTGCCGCTGGGCCAAGCGGTGCGCAAGTGGCGCCAACAGCTACAACAATCGGCATTTTCACGCGGTGCGCAAGCGCTCAGCGACCAACCGACGGCAGCCGTCCAAGCTTGGGCCGACGGTGCAAATTCGTTGTATGCCCAGCTGGTTGCCCCGGTCGAGCCGCTGATCGGTGCCGCCCAAACGCTACTGTTGTCGCCCGATGACGACCTGCAGTTCTTGCCCTTTGCCGCCCTGACTGATGCACATGGCCGACTCGCCGGCGAAAAGTGGACGCTGGCCATTGTCGATTCGCCGCGCATTCGTCCGCTGCGGCCGCCGGCGACCGCTGCCAAGCCGGCGGCGCTAGTGGTAGGCAATCCCACCTTCGCGGCGGTGCGCCCGCCCGCTGCCCTGGCGCGACCAGCACATTCGGCGGCCAAACGCAACGCTGAGCCCCAAATGCCCTGTGATGCGATTGCCAGCACCATCTGGCAAGACCTGTCGGCGACTCAACATGAAAGTGACCAGACCGCGGCTGAACTGCGCAAAATGGGGGCCACGTGACCCTTTTGCAAAAAAGCGCGGCGACAGAATCCGCCTTTCGCCAGCATGCGCCCGCAGCGACATGGCTGTCACTGTCCACTCACGGCTTTTTGCCCCGCACCAGTGCGCAGTCGACGTCGACAACTTGCCGCGCGATCCGCTGTTGTTATCCGGTGTTGTCCTAGCGGGTGCCAATGCTAAAGCCATGAACACCCAGGACGACGGTTGGGTATCGGCGGCTGAAATCGCCACCTTGGACCTCAGTCGGGTGCAACTGGCGGTGCTGTCGGCCTGCGAAACAGGGCTCGGTGATATCCAAGCTGCGGTCGGCGATGGTGTTTTCGGTTTGCGACGCGCGCTGACGCTAGCCGGGGTTCAAGGCGCCGTGATGAGTCTGTGGCAAGTGGCTGACCGAGAAACCGCTGAATTAATGGGATTATTTTGGCGCAATCTGGCCACATATCAGGGTGCCCAGTGTCGGCCCTATCAGACGTTGGCGTTGGCTCAGGCCCAAATGCGCCAAGCGATGGTGCGGGCGGGCCGGCTCATCCGCATTTTTGGGCGGGTTTCTTGTATGCAGGTGGGTTTTGAACGGCAGGTTCGCGGTACTTGCTGCCGGAGTTCGCCGCCACAGTTCCTCACTTGACCCCAAATTGTTCAAACCAGCGGGCGAATAACTCGATACCGCGGTCAATTGGCGTTTGCGGTGCATAACCCAAACAGCGGCGCGCCAACGTCAGGTCGGCGCAGGTCCGCGGCACATCGCCGGCGGCATCGGGTTTGCGCTCAATGACCACCGGCTTGTTGAGCGCTTTGCCCAGCATTTTGACCAGTTCATCCAGTCGCGTCTCGCGATCACCACCCAAGTTGAACACCGCAAGGCCCTGAGGTCGGTCGATTGCCGCTAGCACTCCCGCGGTGATGTCATCCACATAGGTGTAATCGCGCGAACTGCCTCCGTCGCCAAACTGGGCAATCGGCTCACCGCGCCACAACGCCGTGGCAAACTTGTGGATCGCCATCTCCGGGCGCTGGCGCGGGCCATACACCGTAAAAAACCGCAGACAAGTCAAATCGAAGCCGTACAAGTGTGCGTAAGTATGCGCGATGAGCTCGCCGGCGCGTTTGGTCGCTGCGTAAGGGCTCACAGGTCGGTCACAGCGCGCCAGTTCCGAAAACGGCGCCTGCGAATCGGCACCATAGACCGACGACGACGAGGCAAACACCATGCGTTTGTGGTCGGTTTTTCGACACTTCTCAAGCAAAAGCGTAGTGGCTTCCAAGTTGGAGCGGACATAGGACGCCGGATCGTCAATCGAGGGCCGCACCCCGGCTTTCGCTGCCAAATGCACCACTACGTCGAACGGCGCCGCTTGCCACAACTGGTCGAGCACGGTCGGTTCAGCCAGATCGCCCTCAACAAACCCAAACTTGGCGCCGCCCGCTTGGCGCACCCAATCGAGATTGCGCTCTTTGAGGCTGCGGGCATAAAACGGGTCGAAGTTGTCCACTCCTACCACGCTGTCACCGCGACGCAGCAGCGCCTCCGCCGTATGCGAGCCGATGAAACCGGCAACACCAGTAACGAGAATATTCATGAATATCGTGTGGTTGCGAGTGGCTCGCTAGCCGCCACTGGCGACCGTTTTGGGCGGAAAACGCTTTGCAGCGGCCTGCAGGCGGTCGACAACCAGTTGGGTGGTGATGGCTTCGGGCATCAGATCAAAGGTGCCGTCGGGCAAGTAGATGACGTAGGCGGGCACGGCCTTGCGGCCCAGCTTGTCCAGCCACGCCTGAATCTCCTCGTCTTCGTTAGTGAAATCAGCTTTCATCGGCAACACGCCGGTGGCTTCTAAAGCCTGCCGAACGCCTTGGGTTTCTAAGAATAAGCGCTCGTTGGCCTTGCAGTTGGCGCACCATTCCGCGGTGTAATCGATGAAAACCGGCCGCCCGCCCTTGGTCTCGTCGGCGACCCGCTTCGAACTAAAAGCCGCCCACACGATCTTGTCTTTGCACACGACTTGGGTCGGTTTGCAGCCCACTGTGGCCACTTCATCGCTTTTGCGCGCCAGTTTCTCAAATTGAAGCAGCCCGCTGCCCGCACCGATCACGATCGCCAGCGCAACGGCACGCACGACGTAGCGGCGCACGCTGCCAAACTGGATACCGCCAAAGTGGTGAACGCCCCACAATGCCATCGACAGGACCAACAGGAACCACAAGAATCCATTGATTGAGTCCGGTGTCAGCTGCGCCTGCAGCGCTCCCAGCAACCAAACCGTGGTCGCAATCAGGGTAAAGCCCATCAATTGCTTAAAGGTTTCCATCCAAGCGCCGGGCTTGGGCAGTAGCGCACTCAGTTTGGGCACGAAGCTAATCAGCAGAAACGGACTGGCCAAACCGATGCCGATGGCCATGAAAATCGAAAACGTCTGCCACCATGGCGTCTCGCCCGCCAGCATGAACGAAGCCGCGGTGCCCAAAAACGGTGCTGAACAGGGCGTCGACATCACCGCCGACAAGATGCCGCCGACAAAGCTGCCGAAATAGCCCTGATGCTGCGGGGTGCCTGACAGCGACACCGACCACTCAAAAACACCTAAGGCATTCAAACCAAATGCGAAAATTACGGCAGCCATCCCGGCGACAAACGGCGGATGCTGAAATTGCATGCCCCAAGCCAAGCTGGAGCCAGCGGCCTTGAGCGCAATCACCGCGATCGCCAGCAGGGCGAACGAAGCCAACACCCCGCCGGCATAGGCGATTCCGTGAATTTGGCGCGCGCGGTTGCCCCCAGCCACGTCCTGACGCGCGTGCTGCACGACGTGATAGACCTTCATGGTCAGCACCGGCAACACGCAGGGCATGATGTTCAAGATCAGGCCGCCGATGACGCCATAACCCAGATTTGTCAGTAACTCGCCCATCGCCCAAAACCTGTTCGCGGTAAGCACGCCGCGCCGCTTCGCTGCCAGAATCAACCAACAGGGCCTGCAAACATAACAGGCCCTCGCAGTGAAACATAACCTGCAGGGCTAAGGATGGGTCCTCAAATAACTCGATCGACTCGCGCAACACTGGAGCGGCGAGTCGGCCTTTGAGGCGGCGAGCTTAGCGACCCACAAAGCAAGCAAACGGAACCAGTCTCAGAATGACTTATTCTGGGACAGTTCTTAACCCGCGCCACGGCCCGACAGCGCCGTTGCCGCAAACACCGCGGCGGCGCTAGACATTCCGCGCCGCACACCTTCAAGAACGGGGCAGTTCGATTCAAGAACGGGGTAGATCGACTACGCAGCAAAGCGCTGTGCTATCGTCAAACGCTCGCAGCGAAAAATCAACGCCTTGAGCGCACTGCCGCCGTGTTCGCTCGCCCATTGCTCGTTGTTGGTGTCGGATTGCTGGGCAAAGCCATGAGATTGCAACAAGTGCTGCATCTGCTGGCGCCCCATGGCCCCCAGCAGCGGTTCACCCACAGCCACAAACGCGCGGTGGGCGATCGAGCGAGCAATGCGGCCGCCGGGCAGGACCTGCGGGGTCATGTACGTCAGCGCTAGCTGACTGTGCAGCGCGGAGCGTCGCGCGACGGTGGTCAGCGTGGCTGCCAGCGCGGCGGGCGGCAGGTACATCGTAACCCCCTCCCACAGCCACAGGGTTGGCGTGGCGCAATCGTGGCCGTGTGCCGTCAAACGCTCGTCCAGATTGTCCACCGCAAAATCGACCGGCACAAACTCGACCTGCAGCGCTTGAGCCGACACCGTATCCAGCGATCGCTGTTTTGCCTGTTGGGTGGCTGGATGGTCGACCTCAAACACCCGACAAGCCTGCAGAGCCTGCAGGCGCCACGCCCGCCGATCGTAGCCAGCGCCAAGCACTACGACCTGCCGCACGCCAGCAGCCACCGCCGCTTGCACTGCGCGATCGATCGCCGCCGTGCGCAGGTGGATGTGCTCAATCAGCGCGAAACCAGCCGATCGCGCCAGCAACTTACCGGCTTTCGTCGTAGCCAACAGGTTGAGAACACTGCCGGTCGCCCCACCAAGTTGCGAACCAAGATCGGGATCGAAGGCCGGCAACGGTCCGGGCAGCGCGCGAGCGGCGGCGACCAACAGGGCTGTCAAGCTGGGTTGTGAATCGCGCATGGCGGCGACCGTGGCATAAAGCGGCGCAAAGGCCAATCAGTTGCCGTTTGCGGCATGTCCCGCAACCGCGGAGCCCTGCCACGCAGGCCCGACAAACCATCGAAGTGCTGAAAAATATGCCGTGCTTGCAGTCGGATCGGCCGAAAATTTCGCTTGCCAATCGGCAAATCTGCGCGTACCATCGGCCGTCCAGCGCCTGACGCTGCCTCATTTTTGAGAGCGAACCATGAACACAATTCGTGTGCTTACCAGCATTTTCATGTCTACAGCGTTGCTCACCGCCTGCGCTGAACCGGCCGCATTGACGGGCGACGATCAGGAATTGATCGCCGGCACCTGTAAGGTCACCCACGAACTGACCCAAAAGACCATGACTTCTAGCCAGATCAAGGCGCTCAAGGACCCGGTCGGCCAGTTGGTGATTCAGGGTGCTGGCGGCTGTCCTACCACCTTGGACGAAATCACCACCAAACTGCGCACCACCGACAAGGATACCAGCAGTTGCAAAGACGATCCGAAGTTGCCGCCGACCGGCACCGCGACGCGCTTTGTGTCCGAGCGCTCACAAGTGCTCAAGAAGGCCGACTCCTACCGCACGGTGATTTCTAGGACCTGCAACAACCGCAGCAACCACGAATTGTTGATGTCGGTGTTTGGGCTCAGCGCCACCGCGACCAAAGTGCCGCAAGACTTGGAGATGATTGGCTTTGACAAGACCGCCGGCGTGTTCAACTACTACGCTCGCGAAAACAACGCATGGAAGTTCTTCGGTTCTTCCAAGGATTTGATCGCCGAAGGCTACAATTGCAACAACGTCGGTTCGTGCGTGCCCAAAGCCGCCAGCAAGACTCGCTGCGCTGGTTGCCACTTGGGCGGCGGCCTGATCATCAAGGAGTTCGACTCGCCGTGGGTCCATTGGGAGCATTTCACCGATACGCCGGGCGTGACGGAACTGATGGACCGCTTCAAGATGACCTTTGGCACCCAGAAAGACGATGGCGCTGGTTTAGAGAGCACGGTTCGCAATGGCAACCGGCTGTGGAACGAAAAACGCATCGATTTTCTCAAGACTAAAGGCACTGCCGAGTTGCTGCGGCCGCTGTTTTGCACCATCGACCTCAACTTGCAGTCGATGTCGGGTTCAGTCGGCAGCGTGCCCTCGTCGGTGCGCGGCGACTTCCTGCTCGAACCGCGGCTGAGCAGCTTTGACTCCGTGCCGATTGACAGCGCCGAGTACACCGCCCAGATCGCGGCTAATGGCCAGAAAATCAAGGGTTCGGGTGGGCAGCTCAAGGACAAGGACGGCAAACTGGTCACGGACACCATCTTCGCCTGGACGTATCCGGAACGCGGCCAAGCGGATCGCGACTACGTCGATCAGTTGGTGCAAAAGAAGATTATTGACGACGACTTCGCCGCCGACGTGCTGCGTATCGACTTTACCCGGCCGATTTTCTCCGGCAAGCGCTGCGCGCTGCTGAACAATGCGCCGGTGCTGACCGCCGCCCAAATGACCCCACAGGGCATTCGCGATGGCTTCAAGAAGACCTTGGCGGGCAAGACCGGCGACTCGGCAGAACTGCTGGCTTCCATCAACGACGTGGCCGATTTGCAGAAGCACAAGGACGCCGTCAGCAAGTTCATGACGGCGTGCAAAGCGCGGCCAAAGAACGACTTTTTGGCGGATGCCTTGGCATGGTCGGGTCAGTTGCGCAATACGATTCGCAAGAGCGTCAACCTCATCGAATTTGAAGAAGCCATGCAAAACGACAAGTTTGATGGTGGCAGCGACGCGCGCTCGTGGGATCCGGCGACCTGTACCCTCAAGTAAGCACTCCAGAATCAGACATGAAATTGGGTGGTTGTCGCCGATCGGGCTTGGTTTTGGTGCCTGCCCGAACGACAGTGCTGCGCTTTGCCCGGATGGTTGCGATCTGTGCTGCTGTGGCCTGTGCTGCTTTGCCCTGTGCCGCCTGTAAGCGCGCGCCGCACAACCCGCTGCCAGCCGCCGCTGTTACCTTGCCTGTCACTGCGGGTACCTTGCCTGTCACTGCGGGTACCTTGCCTGTCACTGCGGGTACCTTGCCTGTCACAGCTGGCACCTTGCCTGTCACAGCTGGCACCTTGCCTGTCACAGCTGGCACTGTGTCTAACGTTCAAGCTCAGGCGCCCTCCACTGCCGCAGCGCCTGCGAGTGCGGCGAACACGCCTACCGGGCCTGCTGCCACCGATTTGGCTGCGGTGGCGGCTCAACTGCAGCAAGAAATCACCAAACTCGAAATGACCAAAGATGTCACGTGCTGGACCACCTTTCGTCAGCTCGACGGCTTTATTTCATCCAAAGAATACTCGGCATTTGCTACCCACACCCGCATTTTGGCCGCCAAGGCCTTGGTGCGGGCGGTTTGGGAAAAAGCCTCACTGGCGTCCTCAGTGGCCACGATCAGCGCGGCCGATGTCGCCGCCGCCGCGCCTTTGCCCAAGTCTGGCCTGCACGACGCCAAACGTGACCAGCTGGCGGCCTTTGCTACCGACCACGGTCTGAAGGCCTTTGCCGATTACCGCACGACCAGCGAACATTGGCGGGTCCTGTTGAGTATCTTGTTTGACGAACTGCGCGTGGCTGGCGCTTCGCCGCTCAAGCCACCTGCCGATGCCGCCGCTTACGACGCGCTTGCCGATGCCACCACCAAGCTGGGCCTGTTGCTGCTGCACAAGTCTGGCGTTGTGGCCCTGGAGGAGCGCACTCCGGCGATTGAAGCCTCTGCGGTCAAAAAGGCCCATGCCGAGCTGGCACTGCAATTCGCCTTACACAATACCCCTCGGCAGGCGACAGAACGGCCCGCCACTGAGCAGGCTGCCGCGCTGGCTCCACTGACAAAACAGATAATTGCCGGTAAGATCAAGGCACTACACGCTTTCAATCGCAATAGTTCCGACTTGGTTGCTGACCTCAATCGGCTGGCCAAGGTCCCGGTGACGGCAGAGGCTGTCGAGTTGTGGTTACACGAACTGCAGTCCTTTGCTCACTTTTTGGCGGCCGGTTTTGACCCCATGCAGGCCGACAACTTCTTGAGTGACGGTCAGTTTGAGGAGACTGCCTTGGCGCGCCGCGCGGTGGTCGATTACGCCCAGGCTGAGAGTGCGTCCTTGCAACTCTTTCCGCATGTGCTGATGCCCAATGGTGATCTGAAGTTGCGCTTTGAGCCAGCCCCCGGTTTTCCGACCGCCGAAAAGCGGGTCGGATTCGACGCTACCATCTTGGATCACGAGCAAAATGGCCTGCGCGACACGGCAATACACTGGCTGGCGTTGGACCGGGTGTGGCACGAGCGCGCTTTTGCCATGGACCCGTTCGCTGCCGAGTACGTCAGCGAGCTGCTGTCGATGATGGCCACCTGGTATCTGCGCCGCGGCGAGGTCTTGGCCAAGCAACTCGGAGCCAGCGCGATCGATGAACGCATCGCCAGTCAGACCCGCGATCGCAAATTCGTGATGGTGATGCCAACGGTACGTGAAGTAGCGCAGGCGTGGCCGGCGCAGCGCTGGGCCCACAAGGCGGTGGTGTTGGCTGACCATGCGAGCCGAACCGCGGCAGGTGGCTTGTTTGCGGATGTGACCGCGCAGTCTGGTTTGGCGCTGACGCTGGGTGCGAGCGCGACTTCGACCAGTTTTGACATACACAAGGTGATGGGCGCCGGGGTGGCGGTGGGCGATATCAACGGCGACGGGTTTTCGGATTTGTTTATTGCCGGAGAAGGCTTAGGTCGGCTGTACCTCAATCGCGGCAAGGCGGCCCTAGGCCGGTTTGTCGATGCGACCGCCGTCTGGGGAATTCCAGAGCCGCTCAACGATGCCCGCCACGTGCTTTTTGTGGACTTTGATGGCGATGGTGACCTTGACTTGCTGGTTCTTAGGAGCGAAAACCCTTCGCTGCTCTTGCGAAATGACGGCAAGAATTTCAAAGATGTAGCTGCTGAGCTCGGATTTACCACCCACCGTGGCGCCCACGCTGCCGTCGCATTGGACGTCGAAAACGACGGCGATCTCGACCTGTACATTGGCTATTACGGCAGCGACGCCGCCAACCGCACCCGCACCGCGACCCGCAACTTGCCGGCGCTAGATGGCCAAAATGGGACCGCCCACCAGTTATTTGCTCGCCAAGCTAATGGCCACTATCGCGAAGTTGCCCAAGCGGCGGGCTTGGCCAGCACCGCATGGACGCTGGCTATTGGCGCGCTCGACTTCGACAGCGACGGTGACCCAGACCTGATGGTGGCCAACGATTTTGGTGCCGACTGCTTGTTCCGCAACCGCGGCGACGGCACCTTTGACGACATTGCGGCGCGCACCCACACCGACGACCGCGGCAGCGGCATGAACGTCAGCTGGAGCGATGTCAACGGCGACGGTCGCTTGGACCTGTATGTGACCAATATCGATATGTTCTCCAAAAATATCAAGGTCATCTACCCCAAGGGTTCCAGCACTATCCACAATTTGGACGAGACGTTGGCGCGCTCGTTTCAGTACATTTCTGGCAACAAACTTTATTTGAACCAGCCGGATTCCAAAGGTGAAAGTCAGTTTAGCTCCGCTGAAATTGCCCGCTTTGAGCCGGGGGATCGCGGCTGGGGTTGGGCTGCGGTCTTTTTGGACGCTGACCTCGATGGCGACGAAGACATGTACTTGGCCAACGGCTGGATCGCCGGCTCCTTTGCTGCCGATCAGCGCAATCAAATGTTCTTAATGCAAGATGGCTACTTTTATTTGGCGCCCGCCGGTGCCGAAGCGTTTGCGGGCAACAGCCGCAGCGTGGTGGCCTTTGACTTTGACAACGATGGCGACCTTGACCTGCTGGCCAACCAGTTTCGGCAACCGCCGCGCCTTCTGCACAACGTTCAAACCAGCGGTCACCATTGGCTGCGGGTCCGGTTGCGCGCCCCGGGTGCCAATTCGCGGGCGGTTGGGGCAGTGGTGACGGTGCGCCCAGCTGGCGGCGGTCCGATTCAAATGCGCAGTGTCGGCTGTGGAAGTCTGTACCTTGGCCAAATGGACGAGGTCATGGTGTTTGGTCTGGCCTCGGCCACCACCGCGGACATTGAGGTGCGTTGGCCGGGCGGAAAAATCCAACGCCAGCACGCGGTGGCGGCCGATCGCACGCTCAACCTCGGGCGGTTGTAGGCCCTTTGGGCCGCGCAGCGCTTGACGAATCGCAGACCAAACGGCATTCTTGGCTGTTCTTGCGCCGGGCACCGTCGCGGTGAAATCTTCAGTGGGGCGCCGCCGGTTGTAAACCTCCGACGTTCGAGTGCGGTCACCTTGGTAAACAAAAATAGCCGGTTGGGCTCGCTGGGCTCCAATCGCAATTTGCCGCCACCTAATCGCAACTTGCTGGTGCCCACCCATCCTTCGCTGGGTGCTTTGCGAGCATTGCGGGCTTTGGCGGTTGGCAGGGCGGTGGCCGTGTGCTTGGGCATTGCGGCTTGCGCCGAACCGCAGGGCCAGACTGCCGGCATTCAGAACCCAACCGACACTGGTGGTGGAGCAGGCCCTGTCGATGGCATTGCCAACAACTGCGACCCGGTGGTCGACTTGCAGCGTTGTATTTTCAAGACGTTGTCGTCCCAGCGCGAACGCTGCGATGCGGTAAGCTCAACTTGGGAACTGCTCGAAGTGTGTGGCGCCGACTTCAAGTGCGCGGAATCTGCGGCCGCCAGCGGCAACAATCGCATGCAAACCAATTGTGAGGAAAAAGCCGTTAAGCCGCTGCCTGACGCTAGCGATGCGGCGGCGGGCGATGTCGCTGATTCAGGCGGGACTGCCACCGACGCCGACGGCCAAACCGCTGGCGGCGATACCGGCGCACAAGCCAGTGCGGACACCGAACCGAACCCATGTGGCGATGGCAAGTGTGCCGCCCCCGAAAACAGCATCACCTGCCCGATCGACTGCCCGGCGCCACAAGATTGCGGCAACGAGCTGTGCGAACCCGGCGAAGATAATGCCAATTGTGCCGAAGACTGTGGCTACTCCAACGAATACATGCTGTGCCTGCAGGCCAAATGCCTCGGGCCGTACAAGTCCTGTAATTTAGACGACAATTGTTCGTCGTTTGTCGAGTGTTCGATAGACTGCGGCGGCACCGTCAAGTGCATCGAACTGTGCGCCGTCGGCTTGGCTGGCAATACCTTATCCAAAGCCAAGGCAGTGATCGGCTGCGCTTTTGACAACAAATGCTACCCAATCGACTGCGGCGACGGCGCTTGCCAAGGTCCGGCCGAAAACGGCGTCAATTGCAAGACCGACTGCAAGGCGGGCGGCCCGATCTGTGGCGACAATGTGTGCGCAGCGCCGGAAACGCACACCAGTTGCCCAGGGGACTGCAAGACTGCCACCTCCGATTGCGGCAATGGCGAATGCGAAACTGGCGAATCGCCCCAATCGTGTCCCAAGGATTGCCAAACGGCGCTGCTATCGGGGTGCGACAAGTTGTGCGGCAAGAAGAGCCAGGAGGATGGAAAGCCATGTTATTGCGACGATTTGTGCGTAACACAGACCCCGCCGGACTGCTGCAGCGACAAAGAACAGGTTTGCCCCAAAGCCGCCTGTACGCCCAAGTGCGTGGGCAAGAAGTGCGGTGACGACACTTGCGGAGGCGAGTGCGGCAGTTGTCCCAATGGCCAAACGTGCAAGGCGGACGGCAGCGGTTGCTCGGCGACGTGTACCAAGAACTGCACCAGCAAAGTGTGCGGCAGCGATGGCTGCGGCGGCACCTGCGGCGCCTGCCCCAGTGGCCAGACCTGCAAAGCAGACGGCAGCGGTTGCTCGGCGACGTGTACCAAGAACTGCACCAGCAAAGTGTGCGGCAGCGATGGCTGCGGCGGCACCTGCGGCGGCTGCCCCAGTGGCCAGACCTGCAAAGCCGACGGTAGCAGTTGTTCGGCAACGTGTACCAAGAACTGCACCAGCAAAGTGTGCGGCAGCGATGGCTGCGGCGGCGCCTGCGGCGGCTGCCCCAGTGGCCAGACCTGCAAAGCCGACGGCAGCAGTTGTTCGGCGACCTGCACTAAGAACTGCACCGGCAAAGTGTGTGGCAGCGATGGCTGCACCGGCACCTGTGGCACTTGCGCCACTGGCCAGACCTGCAAAGCGGACGGCAGCGGCTGCTCGGCGACGTGCACCAAGAAATGCACCGGCAAAGTGTGTGGCAGCGATGGCTGCACCGGCACCTGTGGCACTTGCGCCACTGGCCAGACCTGCAAAGCGGACGGCAGCGGCTGCTCGGCGACG
>SHZD01000139.1 GCA_009692465.1 Myxococcales bacterium | reverse complement strand
CCAACAACGGCAAACCGCCACAGGGCAGGCCGAAGAGCCGGATGTGAGATCCACAAGTCCGGTTCTGTGAGAGGGGCGGCTGGGCAACTGGCCGCCCCTACTCGACCGCCGCCGCGACGCCGAGCTGCGCTCAAAGCGGGGGATCGCGGCAATGTGCTGGCCTTGCTTGTAGTCGTTACTCTGCCCCATAGTGCTGCGGTTGTCGGGCCGTAGGGACCGTCGCCAAACCTGCGGGGCCTGTTCGTGATGCAATTGTTCTTTGGTTTGGCGGTCACCCTTGCTGTCAATGTCTATGCTCAGGGCGATGCTGCACCTGCGACCGCAGCGCCGCGGGCCTCTGCGTCTCTGCTTGCAGCTCTGGCCGCTGTGCCCGCCGATCCTGCGCCCGCTGTGTTGCGCAATGTGGACGCCAAGTCTGTCGGCGAGCACTACTGGGTGTGCAACGAAAAGCACCTAGAGTTGTTCCAACCGACAGTCTTCAATGCCAAAGGCCTATTGTTGGGCGTCGGTACCGACCAGATGTACACGCTGGCCGGTTGGCAAGACCCCGATATCTTGCTGTTGACTGACTACGATCCCTGGGTTGTGCACTTGCACCAAGCGTATTTTGCTTTGGTGCGTGCGGCGGATACACCCAAGAAGTTCATTGCCTTGTGGTCGCCGACCCAGCGCGCTACCTCGCTTCACCTGCTGCAGCCGCCGCCATCAACAAACTCAGGTGAAAAAAGCGAAGCGCTGACCCAGCGGTTGTTTCGGCAGGCCGGCGGGCAGGTCTACTACCATTTGCTGCAAGTGCAGCAGCGCATGCGTAGCGCCAAGGTGCCCTGTTGGCTCACCGATCAGGCCCAGTACGACCGGGTACGCGCTTTGGTCCGCGAGGGCAGGGCGATTGCCTTGCAGGCCGACTGGACTCGGCGAGGGGCGATGCCGACTGTGGCCCAAGTGCTCAAGCAGCACGGCCAGATGGTGCGCGTGGCGTATTTGTCTAATGCCGAGGACTACTTGCAGCCGTATCCCCCTGAGTTTCGCGCGATCGTGCGCGCGTTGCCGGTGGACGCCCAAAGCTGGTGGTTGCGCACCCAAGCGACGGGCAAGTCCAGCATCGACTTGCGTTACAACATCCAGCGGCTGCAGAATTTTGCCAACTGGCTGGCCCATCCGCAGGTCAAGCTCAGCCGCCAAATCGTGGTACGGTTGCCCACTAGCAGTTATGACCAAGTGCAGTTTGCGGAAACCAAAGGAGCGCAGCCGCCTGCGTGGCTGATTGGTAAGGCCAAGTTGCCGTAATCCAACGCTATCTTGACGAATCGTCCCGTCATCCGGCAACGCTCATCGAGGCGACGGTTCTTTCGTCAACGCCACGTGCGGCAACTCAAGGATTGTAATGCAGATTCCACCAGACGCACAATTAAGCGCCGATCTCGGACCCGCCGGTTGCCCGTCTACCCATTGGGCAGGGCGTGTGGTCCTCGCAGTGCTGGTGTTCACCACCATCTCCTGCCTGCCCGCGCCGCGGCGTGCGTTTTTCGCCAGTTGCGCCACCTCCGACGAATGCGAGTCCGGCGCGTGCCACAACAGCCTATGTACGGTTTCGTGTGTGACATCCAACACCTGCGCGCCCGCCGGCTTGTGTGTGGCCACCTATTGCACCCCGCAAGCCACACAGCCGTGCAAAACGCCAGTCGATTGCCTTCACATTGCCGTACTGGCGGGTCAAACCGCTATCTGCGCCGGCGGATTGTGCGCGCTGCCCACGGTGGTCAAGCCCAACTGCGACGACGCCAATCCCTGCACAATTGACTCGCGCTCGGCGGCTGGGCTGTGCGAGCACGCGACGCAAACAACCTGCGGCAACGCGGCCGCCGAAAGCAAGCAAAAGCGCGTGTTCGTGACAAGCAAGACCTACACCGCTGCTTTGGGAGGACTTGCCGGCGCCGACTCCATCTGCCAAGCCCTAGCCGATGCAGCCAAGCTCGGGGGCGTGTACCGCGCGTGGTTGAGCGGCCCGACTGCTGCCCCTGTCAACCGGTTCTCGCAGTCCTGCCGCGACGGCGGACCCTTCGTGTTGGTCGATGGCACCGTGATTGCTAAGGATTGGGCTAGACTGACTTCAGGTACGCTGGTTAAAGCCATCGCGGTCACTGAACTCGGCGCGCCACCTCCGGCAGCCAATCCCTGTCCAAATTTTCAAAAATCAGCGGCATGGACCGCAACCTTGGAAAACGGCAGCGCAAATACCGCGCAAATCAACAATTCCTGCGCGGTGTGGACGACTGGAGCCCCGACCTTCACGGCCCAATTGGCCTGGGGCAACCCAGGAGCGACAACGGCTTGGTCCGTCCATTCCACCTGCGCCATTTTGGGCGCGACTGGCTGTGGTAAATTGGCTTCGCTGTACTGCTTTGAGCAGTGAAAGTGGCTGGTTTGGTGCGGACTCGATCGAGGTGTAGCATCCGTCTGGCGATGCGAGCCAATCCTCAATGCAGCCGTCTAGAGAGCCGATCAACTAAGATTTGCTCGGCGTCTCAGTGCTTGCTTTGCGGGTCGCGAGCCTGCGGCACTTATTCAGTGGCCTGCGGGTTGGCGTCAGGCCGCTCCGTTTTGTTTGGGAATTCTTTGAGGTTCGGCGTTAATTGGTCGGGTCTCTAGACCCAAGCATGAATGGACAGCCCCTGTTGAGCCCAGCTAAACTGCCGCGCTCGGCCACTATGGCCTATGGACTCCCGTGGCAGCAGTTCTCGAAGCGATCGCCCTGCGCAAGACCTATGGCGATGTTGTGGCCCTGCACGGCTTGGACCTAAGCATTGAAGCCGGCGAGATATTTTGCCTGCTCGGTGCCAATGGAGCTGGCAAAACCACCACCATCCAGCTGTTTTTGGGCTTTATCGCCCCGTCCGCCGGCAGCGCGCGCATTGTCGGTCTAGATGTCGCGACCCATGCGCTGCAAACCAAGCAATCGATCGCGTATATTCCTGAAAATGTTATGCTTTACCCTAACCTGACCGGGATTGAAAACCTGGAGTTCTTCACCACCTTGGCTGGACGCCGCGCTATCGGCCGCGCTGGGTTGGTTGAGATCTTGACTCGCGCTGGACTGGCAGCAGACGCAGCGGGTCGGCGAGTGAGCGGCTATTCCAAGGGCATGCGCCAAAAAGTCGGCATTGCCATGGCGATGGCCAAGGGCGCGCGCGCGTTGCTGCTCGACGAGCCGACTTCGGGCCTGGATCCCAAGGGTTCCAATGAGTTTTCGCGCCTACTGCAGAGCATGAGCGCCGATGGAGTCGGCGTGTTGATGGCCACCCACGATATTTTTCGCTCCAAAGAAATCGGCGCGCGCGTCGGCATTATGAAGCACGGTCAACTGGTCGCCTGCATGGGCACCGAGGATTTGTCGCATCGTGATCTGGAGCGTATCTACTTGGAACATATGCATGATTGACGCATCCACCGGAGCCAGCGCACCCAGGTTTTCGATCGGCTGCGATTTACTATCAGCGCGCAGCAACAGGCGGACACTACCCAGCGTAGTCAATGGATTGCGTCCTCGGTGATTCGCGTCGTCGCCGTCAAGGAATTGCGCGAGTTGCTACGCGACGGTCGATTTCGCCTTGCCGCCGCTGTGGTGCTCGGACTGCTGCTCGCCGCGCTGGTGTTTGGTTGGCGCCACGCGCAGGCGGTAAAGGCCGAGCGAACGGCAGCGCAGAGTATCGCGCGCGCTGCGTGGACAGGGCAGGGCGACAAGAACCCGCATATCGCCGCCCACTACGGCATGTATGTGTTCAAGCCTGCAGGTGTATTGGCGTTTGTCGATCCGGGTGCCGATCCGTACTTGGGCGTGACGCTTAAGCTCGAAGCCCATAAGCAGCAATTGCCACAAGATGCACCGGCCCAAGACGGCACGGCCATTGACCGCTTTGGCCAGTTGTCGGCGGCGGCAGTGCTGCAACTGTTGGTGCCATTGCTGATCATCGCGCTCGGTTTTGCCAGTTGGAGCGGCGAACGCGAGCGCGGTACGCTGCGGCAACTGGCCGCGACTGGGGTACTGCCGCGGCGGTTGCTGGCGGGCAAGGCGCTCGGTCTGGCTTTGACGCTAGCCTTGTTGCTGGTGCCAGTTGCGCTGGTCGCCACGGCAACAGTGGTCGCGGCTGGCGAATCGGCGACGGCTGCGCGTTTGGCCGTCTTACTCGGAGCCTACGCCGCTTATTTTGGCGTCATCATTGCCGTGACCCTGGCGGCTTCGGCGTGGGCACAGTCGTCACGGGCGGCTCTAGTGGCCCTGTTGGGATTCTGGTGCGTAACCACGCTGGTGGTGCCGCGTTTGGCTAGCGATGCGGCTGGGCGCCTGCTGCCGTTGCCGACCGCTGCCGCACTGGCTCAGGCCGTGCACTCCACTTTAGCCACCGGTCTGCCTAATGGGCTGCCGCGCGAAGAGCACATCGACACGCTCAGCAAGGCTCTGTTGGCCAAGCACGGATTTGCCGGCGCCGAGACCATGATGGACGACGCCCTGCTGCAAGGTCTTGAACTCCAAGCTGAAGCTGAGTATGAAAATGCGGTGTTCGATCACCATGTCGGCGCTGTCATGACTTCGATGGCGCACCAAGAACAAGTCGGACAATGGGCGGCCATTGCGTCGCCGATGCTGGCCATTCGCTTGCTGTCCATGGCGTTAGCTGGCACCGATTTTGACCATCATCGAGCGTTTGGCCGGCAAGCCGAGGCTTATCGGCGGGGCTTGGTCGGAGCGATGAATGACGATTTTGCTCGCAACGCTGGCGCCGCTGGCTGGCAGTACAAAGCGAATCGAAAACTGTGGCACCAAGCCGTTCCGTTTGCGTATCGACCAGCCGCTGTCGATCAAGTGCTACGTGATCAACAGGTTGCGCTGGCGATGCTGGCGTTGTGGGCCGTCGGCGCCACTTTGGCGGCGGTGCTGGTCAGTCGCCGAATGCAGGTCCTGTGATGCTGTGGACGGTCGCGCGCATCGAGATTAAGAACTTGTTGGCCGAAACTTCGGTGTGGCTGGTCGCCGTGTTGTTGGCCGCAGCGGTGGCCTACGCGGGGTGGACTGGCAGTCGGGCGGTTGCTGTCGATCGGCAGGCGGCGGTATCGGCACTGACGGAACAGGACAGTCGGCTCAAGGCTTTGCATGCGCGAATGCTGCGCAGTGAAGCGATTGGTCAGGCTGCGCAGTCTGGCGACGACCCTGCCGATCCCGTTGTGGTCGGGCGTGAACTGGCGGCGCAGTTAGCGATCCTACCGCTGAGCCCGCTGGCGGCCGTAGCCGTGGGGCAGCGCGATCTGGCGTCAGCAAGCGTGCGCATCACGACTGACGGTCCGCAGGGGCGTACCAGTTCTGGCGAGACCGCTCTGGCGGGGCCGACCCGGTTGATGACTGGCGCTTTCGACTTGGCCTTCGTGTTCATGAGCCTGTTGCCGTTGGTCATCATTGTGTTGACCTACGACTTGCTATCCAGCGAGCGCGAGCGAGGCACGTTGGCGCTGGTCCTAGCGCAACCAGTGTCGCTGGCGACGTTCGTGCTAGGCAAGGCTCTTTTGCGTGGCGTGCTGCTGTGTGGTGTCACGGTCGTGCTGGCCGCACTGGCCACCTTGCCCTCGGCCCCCGATCTGATGACGGGGGATGGCGCGTTGCACTTGGGCCTCTACGTCGCCGTGGTGGTCGGCTATGCGCTGTTTTGGTTCGCCGCGGCGGTGGCGATTAACGTCGCCGGGTTCAGTTCGGCGACCAACGCCTTGGCCTTGGTGGGCCTGTGGTTGGCCCTAGTCGTGGTTATGCCGGGCATGGTTCAGGTGGCGGTGCAAGTCGCGCACCCGCCGCCGTCGCGGGTCGAGTTGGTCAACCTGACCCGCGCAGCGGCCAGCGAGATCGAGGCCGAACTGAGCGCTCTGCAAGGCGAACACTCCGCCGCAGTCCAAGGGACTGCCGATGATTCGGCGCTCGCCGCTGCCAAGCGCATTGTCGTAGCTCAAGAGGCTCTGGAACACCGGGCGGCACCGGTGATGATCGCCTTTGCCACCCAGTTGGCGGCGCAGCAGGCGTTGCTCGATACGCTGCGCTTCCTGTCCCCAGCCATTGTCGTGCATGAAGCGATGGGCGAGGTAGCGGGTAGTGGGGCCCACCGCCTGCAGCAATTTGCGAGCCAGGTCGACGCCTTTCAAGCGAGATGGCGCGCGTTTTTCTTTGCTCGGGTGCGCGCCCATCAACGGCTAACGAGCGCTGATCACGCTGCACTACCGCGGTTTGTATTTCGCGAGGAACCCAGAGCGACTCTAGGCTGGCGAGTGGGTGCCGGTCTGCTCGGCCTACTGGTGCCGACGCTGCTGCTTGTCAGCTTTGCAGCAATCGTTTTGCGTCGGAGTTCGCGCCCAGCCTGAAATTCGCTAGTCAATCGCCAACAATTCCACGTCAAACACCAATGTTCCCGCAGGTTTGCCCGGCCGGCCTTTGTAGGCCAGATCGACAGGAATCCAAAACCGCCGCTCTTCGCCAATCGCCATCAATTGCAGGCCTTCAGTCCAGCCGGCAATGACCCGACCGACCGGAAATTGTGCGGGCTCGCCGCGCGCTACCGAGCTGTCAAACGCCTTGCCGTCGGTGGTCCAGCCGGTGTAGTGGACCGTGACGCGGCTCGCTGCGGATGGCCGCCGCGAATCCGACGATGCCTTGAGCACTTTGGACGCCAGACCGCTCGCCGTGTGCTGGGCATCGGCAGGTGCGGCAGCGACGTCGGCCGGAGGCGGTGGCATCGCCTTGGGCGCCTGGGCCCCGATCATTTTGGTCGCTCCAATCGCTTGCATGACCTGCGCATACGACGAAACGCCGCCGTTGACGTGGTGACAGTGGTTGCGGTGGCAGTTGACGTAACCCGGCGGCGGATGGTCGGGGTCAAAGGTCACCTCGGGCGGACGCGACATCAGTGTCTTGGGGTCAACAGCGACGGCAGGGGCTGCCGGTGCAGCCGCAACTGGCGCCGGCGCAGTCGTGCCCGCACGCGGTTCGTTGCAAGCACAGACTGCAAGTGCGCAAACTATTTGGACAATTTGGAGAAGCAGCGGGCGAATCGACGACATCAGCGCAGGACCTCAATAGCTCGCCGACGACTGGCCGGCGGCGAGGTTATCTACCCGACTTTGCCCGCCGATGCTAGACATTGGCTGCCATTGGCGCAGAAAATTTGCAGTACAGGTTCAGCCGCGCAGCATATAACCAAAAAGACAATTGACTCTGCAGGAAAATGATTGCACTCTTGCGGTCCTGCTGCCGTCGCCTCGGTCGACGCCCAGCGCTTGCCTGTGCGCTTTTCCGCTGTTTTCGATCCTGGTCCATCTAACTATACTCGATCGCCGAAGTCCGGCATCAAATGCCGGACCGCCGATCTCGTGCTTGCTCTGTGGGTCGCCAAGCTCGCGTCTGCTGCGCAGCCGACTCGCGGCTCCGGTCAAAGGTTGATCTTGAATTTGGGTGACCATGTATAGAAACTCGGGGGCGCGCCGCCCCCAAACCCCCGCGGTGGTCCGCATTTGCGGCCCACATTCCACCTGCCGCTCAAGGAGTTTCATGCGTCGAGGGTGCCGATTTGGCGGCACGCGGAACTCTTCTCAGTCCGTCATTCTAGTCGAAACTCTGGCCCAGCCCGTTCAACTGGCCTGCCTTGCACCGGCCTCTATGGTCCGCAGTTCGTCCCCACATGCGTACAGCCCTTACCCGCCGCGCACCAATCGGCGGTGCACACCTTGCCATCGTCACAATCGATGGCCGTCAAGGTGGCACACAGTCCGGCGTCTTCGCAGGTCGGGCTAAACCAGCCGTCGGTCCTGACAACCCACAAATCGTACCAGCCAGCGCCTTTGGAGGTCGTTCCTCCAGCGAACACCAAGCTGTCCTTGACGGCGATCACCGCCGCAAACTCATCGCTGCCACCACCGTCAAAGCTCTTGCTGCCCAGCAAGGTGCCCATGCCGTCGATCCGTATGGCGCAGGCATCTTCGCCGCCGGCACTGTTGGCCAAATTGGCCGCGCCAGCCAGTACAAAGCCAGGGCTAACGAGCGCGACTGACTTCACAACACATTGATTAGCATAGGATTTTTCCCACAGTTTGCCGCCAGTCGCATCGGTGCGGACGACCAGCAATTGCTTGACTCCGCTGGCCACAGAGTGGCCCGCCACCAGCCAACCGTCTGCCAAGGCCTCCACCGCCTGCGCTTCGTCATGACCGGCAGTGCCGAACGTCTTATCCCATGAAATTGTACCTAGATTATCAAACGCGACTAGCCACATATCGCGGCCGCCCGCGCCTTTGGCGCCGGTCCAACCGATCGCGGCTGTCGTGGTGCCTTGGGCCTTGATGGCGGTAAAACTCGCGTCACCAAAGGCTTTATTCCACAACTTGGCACCGGACTTGTTGACCTTGGCCACGACGGCCGAAAACGTGAATGGCTTGACCGCCAGCACCGCGGAGCCAGCAGCGACAATCCCGTCCGCCACCGCAGCGACGCCCGCCGCCGAGGCAGCGGTTGGATAGCCAAAACTCGTGTCCCACATCGCGGTGCCACCGGCATCGAACCTGGCGATCCACAAGCCCTTTTCGCCCGCCGCTTTGGACTGGTTGCCACCAGCGGCGACGTAGCCGCCGTCTAGTCCCGCCACCGCGTTGAAGCCGTCGTTGGCCGTGCCGCCCAACGTAGTGCTCCACACCAACTTGCCACTATCGGACACTTTAACCAGCCAGCCGTCAGTGGTGCCGCCGACCGCGGACTCCGTGCGCGCCGCCAGCACATAGCCGCCCGCGACCGCGAAGATGCCGCTTGCTTGCTCCAATGCCGGGCCGCCGTAGGTGACGTCAAAGCCGTAGTTGCAGGCCGTCGCGTCGCCGCAGACCCCGGCTTTGCAAATCTTGCCCGTGCCGCAAAACGTGTTGTCTTTGACGGGGTTGTGGTTGCAACCGCTGCTGATATGGCAGGTATCAGCGGTACACACATTCTTGTCGTCGCAGTTGAGGGCCGCGCCCACCTCGCATTTGCCGCCCTTGCATTGATCTTGGGTCGTGCAGGCGCTGCCGTCGGCATCGCAAGGGCTCGCGTCGGCGGCCAACGTGTCGAACACGCACTGACCCGACTTCAGGTTGCAACCATCTTTGGTGCAAGGTTTTTTGTCGTCACATACCAGCGCGGTGCCGGCAATGCAGGCTGTATTGACGCACTTGTCGTTGGCGGTACACGCGGTGCCGTCGGCGTCGCAGGGCAGGCTATTGGCAGTAATTTCGCAACCCACCGCCGGTGTACACATCTCGCTGGTACACGTGTTGCCGTCGCCGCAGTTCAGTGGCGCCCCTACTATGCATTTACCCTTGATGCAAGCATCCTTAGCCGTGCACAGACTGTTGTCGGCATCGCACGCTTGGCCGTCAGGCACAGGTGCCAATTCACAAATACCATCGGCGGGCTTGCAGTTATTCTTGGCGCACGCAGTATCGGCTCCGCTCGGGCATTCCACCACGGTCGTCGGGTTGATGGCGCAGACCTTGCCGGTGGTAATCAGCTTGCAAAACAACGTGCCGTTGCACAGATCGCCATCCTCTTTGGCGGCGCAATCGCTGTCCTTTTGGCAGCTGCAAACTTGGGCGCCTGCTAGGCATTTCCCATTTTTGCACAGGTCTTTGGCGGTGCACAGGTCGCCATCGTCACAGGGCAACTCATTGGCAGCGTGGGTGCAGCCCAGCGCCAAGTCGCAGGCGTCGCTGGTGCAGGGATTGGCGTCGTCGCAGGCCGTGGCGGTCTTGGCCAAGCCGACGCACTTGCCGTTTTTGCAGCCGTCGCCGTCCGTGCATGCGTTGCCATCGCTGCAAGCGAGGCTTGCGGGTAGCTGCTTGCAACCGGACTTGGGGTCGCAGCCGTCGTTGGTGCAGATATTGCTGTCGTCGCAGTTGAGGTTTACCCCTTTGCATTTGCCGCCACTGCAATTGTCGCTTTGCGAACACAAGCTGCCATCGTCACAGGCCAAGCCGTCGTCGGCGGCGCTGAACCCGCACTTGCCACTGGTCAAGTCGCACGCCGCCACCGTGCACGCTTGGTCCACGCTGCACACCTTCGGTTTGCCGGCACCACAACTGCCGGACGCGCACACCTCGCCGATCGTACACGGGTTTTCGTCATCGCAGCCGACGCCATCTGCGTTGGTGTGGGCGCAGCCTTTGGTCAAATTGCAGGTGTCGGCACTGCACGGATTCTTGTCGTCGCAGTCGATGGCCTTGCCACCGCATTTGCCCGCGGTGCACTGATCGCCGCCGGTGCAGGCATTGCTGTCGTCACACAAGACGCCATCGTCGAGTTGCGTGGTGGTACAGGTGCCGGTCAGGGCCAGACAGAAACTCGCTTGGCAGGCCGTGCTGTTGTCGCAAGTGCCTTCGTCGGTCTGGCCATCGCAGTCGTTGTCGACGCCGTCGCAGGTTTCGCTCTTGAATTCGGGCCCAGCGCATGCGCTCAGGCCATTGTCGCCGCAACCGCGCACTCCTGGGCAGCCCCCGCTGCCGTCTTTGGCCTTGGCGGTGCAGGTTGTCCCCAGTTTGGCGGCGCTAGCGGCGGGCGAACAGGCGCAGGCGCCAACCGTTCCACTCCCGGTGCTGACGGGTGCGCATTGCTTGGCTTTGGGGCCTTCAATGCTGACCACTTCGGCGCAGCCAAATCCACTTGGACATTGCGAATCGACGTCACAACTGGCGCCACAAAAGGCTCCAGCATCGCCGTGGATCGCGCACACCGCCGAAAGCTGGCCCAACGCCGCGCATGCCGCTGAATTTAGGCATGGATTGCACAACTTGCCGTAGCGTGGCACACAGACATTGGCGATGTCGCCACCGCGGCCGGTGGTCTGGGCGCACGTGTAGTCCGCTGGGCACTGTGTCGTGCAGTTGACCGCACACGACTTGCCCTGCGGTGTCTCGATGCACAACCCATTGTCGCAATCGCCGGCGCTGGCACAGCTACAGCCAGAGCCGCCAGGGCACACCGCGGCAACGTCCTTGGCGACGACCTCGCCCAGATCCAAGACGACCGTGCTGTCGACGCCAGCGCTGTCTAGGCCAGTTGTTGGCGAGTCGGCTACAAAAAGTCGGGTTGGAACAGAATCGGCAGGATCGGCAACTGGTTCAGCGCACGCAACTGCCAGTGCGCCAGCTGCACCGATCACGCGCAGCCTGTTGGGCCGATGATCGCTGCAATGCATGGCTTGGCTGAACTCCGGAGCAGACGCAACTGCCAACGAATTCGATGTATAGCGAGGCGGCGGGCCCGCGTCAAGACTTGCCTATCGACGCAAGTCTCGTCTTTGCTGCTGGGCAGACTGCAATTGGCACTGGCAGCGTCGTCCTTTGACTTGGTTTCTCACCGCGCAGAAGCGATCGACCCAGCACCGATGGCACCGCCTAGTTCATCGCCGCAATGCGCTGTAACGTCTGGGCATCCAGCGGCATCGTCGGCCGTTCCTGATCGACCGAGGGCAATGGCCGTTGCTGCAATCGCAACAGCCCGCGTTGCGCCTGCTGCAGCTCGCCGCGAATTTCACTGATCTCGGCGCGCAGACGCATGATTTCATCGCGATCCACTTCGATCGACTGCCGCAGCAACGCCGCGGTGCTGGCTTGGTCGTCGGCCATGCGCTGAGCCTGCCGACGCTGATCGGCCTCCGCGCGCAACAACTCGACCACCACCGACATCGGCACCAGATGCTCTTTGGGCACTTCAACAAGCCCGCCGTTCAGCACTGCGGCCATCGGGGCCAGATGGCGGGCCACGATCTCCGCTTCGGTCATCGGCGGCGGCTGGGCACAAGCTGGTTGGATGAAGACTGGTTGGGCAATGGCCGGTTCGAGTCGGTCCTGGAGCGGCAACGGCGGCAGCGTTTGGCTGCAAATGGCGGTCGGGGCTGACACCTCGATTAGCGGCTCATCGTCGCCGTTCCAAAACTGTCGCATTGTTTCAAGCGCTTCTGGTGAAATGCGCCACGTTTCGCCACCGTGCTTACCTTCGACCTTGATCGCGCCGGGCAGACGGCCTTCACCCAAAAACCGTCGAATCACTTTGGGTTGCACACCGATGAGTTCTGCGGCCTGGCGAATGGAATACATGCTAACTCCTGTGCGCCTCCGGTGGTTGGCGCTGCACACCTGAGCCTAAGGCCCGTTGGCCAAGCGTCAAGAATTCAGCTAGCGTCGGCGATCGAGCCACAGCCGGTTGACAGTCCAATTGCGTCCCTGTACAGCAGTGATTCTCAAATAAATGGTGTTATTTCAATGTCGTATATCGTCAAAGAATGTTACTACACCTTGCAAGGCGAAGGCGGTCAGAGTGGGCGGGCCGCGGTGTTTTGCCGATTTGCCGGTTGCAACCTCTGGTCCGGATTAGAAAAAGATCGCGAGACCGCCGCGTGCACGTTTTGCGACACCGATTTTGTAGGCACCAACGGTCGGGGCGGTGGCAAGTTTGACAACGCCATCGCGCTGGCAAATCACATTACCTCCAGCTGGGTTGGGCGCGGCGCTCGGCCATTGGTGGTCTTTACTGGCGGCGAACCGTTGCTTCAGGTCGACGAATCGCTGCTGGCAGCCCTGCATCTGCGCGGGTGGGAGGTCGCGGTCGAATCCAATGGCACAATTACGGCACCTGCAGGCATTGACTGGCTGACTGTGAGCCCCAAAGGCACTTCGCCATTGCTGCAAAAGACGGGC
The DNA here is from genome assembly GCA_009692465.1 of Myxococcales bacterium. GTDB lineage: Bacteria > Myxococcota_A > UBA9042 > UBA9042 > UBA9042 > SXRM01. Next base: position 2,808 of record SHZD01000139.1, on the reverse strand, counting down.
ACTGAACTCAAGCTCGTATTCCCCCAAGACACCGCGCCGCCTGAGAATTTCAAAGATCTGCCGTTCAAGCATTTTTTCTTGCAACCCATGGACGGCCCGGATCGCGAGCGCAATTGTCAACTCGCCGTCCACTATTGCCTAGCGCATCCTCAATGGCGGCTGAGCGTTCAAGTGCATAAGATAGTGGGGATTTCCTAGCACGCTTTGCCCATTCGACGCGGTGCTGGCTCGCGAGAGCATGGGCAATTGCCGCCGCGAATGGACGACCGGCGGCTTTGTCCGGCATTGCAGGCCCAAATTGCCGCACTTGAAATTACGCAACCATCGGTAACTACACCAATTAATTCCGCTCACCGGCTGACGTGATCCGCGACCTGCTGACAAGTCTGTCACGCTGACAGGCATGTCACGTTGTTTTTGCGACGTTTTGTTGCAGCGCGGCCAGTCTCCACACTGACCACTACGGCCCCTGTTCGGGTCGATTGTGCAAGTGAGGATCCCCAATGATGCCCCTCAAGATACGTAACACCATCGCGATCCTGGCTATTTTGGCTCTGGTCGGTTGTGCAGAAGATGCCAAGCCCGCGGCTGCGGCAGCTGCCAGCGATGCCAAGGCCGACGGTGCGGCCGCCGCTGACGCCGTTGGAGCCGCCGATGCCGCCACTGCCGCCGATGGCGCTGCCGCAACGGAGACCGCTGCCGGTGACTCCGCGGCTGCGGACGCGCCTTTAGCCGCCGATGTGCCTGTAGCTGCCGATGCTGGCGTGGAGGTGGTGGCAGACGCTGTCGCCGATGCCGCAGCCGACGTTGGCGCTGATGCCGCCGCCCCGCCCGCGGATGTCACCGCTGCCGTCGACGCCGTCGCCCCGCCGCTTGACGTCAGCGGTTCGTGAAATACATCGCTAGCAAAGTGGTTTACTGAATCGCTACGGATGAGAGCACTGTCTGCAACCGCTGACCAAACAAACGAACCGCGTTGGTGGTGGTCGCACTCAGTGCCTCGTCCGCGGTGATCCCTTTGAGTTCCGCAACCTTGGCCAGCGTATTGCCCACCATCGCCGGCTCACAGCGCTTGCCGCGAAACGGCACCGGCGCCAAATACGGGCTGTCCGTCTCGATCAACAGACGGTCGAGCGGGCAGCGCCGCACAGCCTCGGGCAGTTCACCGGCGTTCTTAAAGGTCACAATACCCGGAATCGACAGGTAAAACCCTAGTTCGTCGACGCATTGCACACCGAAATCCGCCGTCCCTGAAAAACAGTGAATCACCCCACCGACTTGGTTCGCGCCCGACTCGCGCAGCACCTGCAGCGTCTCCGGCTCGGCGTTGCGGGTGTGTATGCACAGCGGTTTTTTCAAGTGGCGAGCCAGCGCAACATGGCGAAAAAACGCGGCAAACTGCAGTTCGCGTTCCGACAAGTCGTAATGAAAATCGAGCCCAGTCTCGCCCACCGCCACGCAGGCCGGGTCCGCACACGCTTCGCTGACCTGCTGCCACAACAAATCGCCGACTGCACCAGCGCTTAGGTGTTTGGCGTCGTGCGGATGAATGCCACAAATCGCGCTGACCCCACGCCAGCGGCGCGCCGCTTCCAAGGCCGACCGCACTTCGTCGATGTCACCACCGGCGCCCACGCAGTTGATATGGCGCACGCCAGCAGCAATCGCCCGCTCGATCACGCCTTGGGTGCCGCCGAGGTACGGCCCGCCGTGCCCCTGCATCATAATGTGCGCATGAGTGTCGATCACGGCTCGTACCGGTAGCCCCAGCCGCGCACGGTGACGATGTGATGCGGTCGATCGGGCTCCTCTTCGACCCAGCGGCGCAAGCGGACGATGAAGTTGTCGACCGTTCGCTCGGTCGGCGATGCGTCCATGCCCCAAACCGCTTCCAAAATGTCTGCACGTGACAGCGCCCGCCCGGGGTTCCTGTGCAACAGCGCCAACAGCACGGTCTCCTTGTCCGACAGCTCGTGCACCTTACCGTCGGCAGTCGTCAACGCCCGCCGTTCCATGTTGAGGGTCGCCGCGCCGATCTTGATTTCCTGATCAGTGGTCAATTCCAAGCTGCCTTGACTGCGGCGAATGTGGGCGCGAACGCGGGCAAGCAACTCCTTCATTTCAAAGGGCTTACACAAATAGTCGTCGGCACCTTGATCCAGCGCTTGAATTTTAGAGGCGATCTCATCGCGGGCGGTCAGCATGATGATCGGCGTACCGATCCCCAGTTTTCGCGCCTGCTTGGCGACGTCCATGCCGCTCACCCCCGGCAAGCCAATGTCCAGCAACAGGCAATCAAACCGCCCGTCGGTCAGCGCCTTGAGGGCCGCTTCACCCGATTGTTGCCATTGCACTTGATAGCCGTCTTGTTCCAAATTCAGGCGCACCATTGTGCCGATCAAATTGTCGTCTTCAACCAACAATACTCGCATGATTCCCCTATGTTCTACCAACGATGTTCGGCAAGACTGTTTGGTGTCAGCTGGCACTTCGAGTCTAGGAGCCTGTCGGAAATCAATCGTTTATAAAATGTCTATCCGGTTATACACAATGAGTCTATTACGATCCGACTGTCTCCTAGCTTCTCGGATATTCTCAACTGTCCAAGAACTGCCCGGAGTGAATCCGTGCAGTTTCGGACAGTTGCCGCCGTCTAGCCAGACGGCGCTAGGAGCGGGTCGGAATACTCCGACACGCTCCTAGGCCAAAACGGTGCAATGACCCAAGCTGCGCGTTCACCGGACCTGCGGATGAACACGGATCCAGTCGCGCAGCCCTTTGAGCAGCGCGCGGTAGGTGCCCTGGCCC
>SHZD01000138.1 GCA_009692465.1 Myxococcales bacterium | reverse complement strand
CAATGAATCTATTACGATCCGACAGGCTCCTAGCCAGTCAACTATTCTCAACTGTCCGAGAACTGCCCGGAGTGAATCCGTGCAGTTTCGAACAGTTGCCGCCGTCTAGCCAGACGGCGCTAGGAGCGAGTCGGAATACTCCGACACGCTCCTAGCTGGCGCTAGACTTCGCGATTGCGCTCCCACACCAACCGCAAGCCATCCAGCGTCAAAAACTCAAGCACTTGCTCGATGCTTGGGGCTTCAGTGGCAATCAGCGGGGCTAGGCCACCTGTCGCGCACACCTTGGCCGGTTCGCCCAGAGCGCTCTTGAGCCGCGCCACCAATCCGTCGACCAAACCGGCATAACCCCACAAAAGTCCAGCCTGAATGGCGTGTACCGTGGTCTTGCCAATCACAGACGGCGGCCGCTGGATCTCGACCCTGGGCAGCTTAGCGGCGCGCGCAAACAGGGCGTCCGCCGAAATGCCGATCCCCGGGGCGATCACTCCGCCCAAGTACTGACCCTTGCCGTTGATGACGTCAAACGTGGTAGCGGTGCCAAAATCCACGACGATGCACGGCCCTTTGTACAGTTCAAAAGCCGCGATAGCGTTGACAATTCGGTCGGCGCCGACTTCGCGCGGATTGTCGATGAGGATCGGCATGCCAGTGCGCGTACCCGGCCCGACCACCAGCGGCGCCCGGCCGACCACCCGCTGGCACACGTCGGTAAAGATCGGCGTCAATTGAGGCACCACGCTGGCAATCACCGCTGCGGCAACGTCTTGGGTCTTAAAACCTTTGTGATCCAAGAGTTGAGTGGTCAGAACCGCCATTTCATCGGCGGTCGCGCCGCGGCGGCTCTCCAAGCGAAAATGGTCTAGCAACTCGGCCTGCCGGTAGACACCCAAAACGGTGTTGGTGTTGCCAATATCGACGACGAGCAGCAGGCTGGGGGCAGACACGGGGACCTCGCAGCGCACGCAGGCGCGGCGGCAGTTTGGCGCAGGCGGTCGGCGGCGGCAAGACTGCAGCGCGAAGTCGGCGGAGATCTCAGGCAACACTATGGAACACAAAGAGAGTAGCGTTGGTCATGCCCGGCTGCGTCTCGCGGCCCATGACAACCGCCCCGCTCCGTGTTATGTCTACTGTATGGCCACTTTGCCCCCTCAACTGCGCGCTACCTTACATCCTGGCTGGCTGCGGCGCCTGCGGCAGGACTGGACCAACGCCAACGTCCAGCAGCTCAACAGCGAACTCAAGCTGCCGGTGCTGTGCATCGATACCGGCGCTCAAGTGCGTCTGGGCCAATGGCAGCCCCGGGGGCGGGTGTTGAGTATCAGCGAATCGCACATTTTGGCCCAGTCGTGGTTCGAAGTCGTCGACACATTGCGCCACGAAATTGCCCACCAGTACGTCAGTGAAGTGCTGCGGGTGACCGATGAAACGTCGCACGGCGCGGCTTTTGCTCAGACCTGCGCTCGGCTCAATATTGAAGCTTCAGCCAAGGCCAGCTATTCGGCGCAAGACCGCGAAAACGTCGACCGCGTGTTGCTCAAGGTCCAACGGCTGCTGGCGCTGGCCGAAAGCGACAATGTTCACGAAGCCGAAGCGGCGATGGCGGCGGCCAATCGATTGCTGCTGGAGTACAACCTAGAAGCGCAGGCTGCTAAAAACAAAAGCAATTATGGGTTTCGGCGCTTGGGAAAGCCAGCCGCCGCGTTGCCCATTGAAACCAAACTCATCGGCGGCATCTTGTCGCAGTTTTTTTTCGTCGAGTGCATTTGGGTGACTTGCTACAACGCGTTGCTCAACCGCGATGAGCGGGTGCTCGAGATTATGGGCGACCCGACTAATCTCGAGCTTGCCAGCTATGTGCATGATTTCTTGCATGGAGCTGTCGACCGTCATTGGAATTTGGCCAAAGTGAAACTGGGTCGCAGCGACGTCAGCACCCGGCGCGAGTTCAAGGGCGGCCTGCTCACCGGGTTTTCGCACAAACTGCGCGAGGAGCGAGCGGGTCAAGCCCAGCGCGGGCTGGTGTGGGTCGGCGATCCGGCGTTGCGCGGCTACTATCGCCAGCGCCACCCGAATGTGAGTTCGATGAGCAGCTCGGGCTGGCATAACTCTGAGGCCCATCAGGCCGGTCAAGCGGCCGGACGAACGCTACAGATTCACCACGGAGTGACACACCAAGGGCGCGGTGGCGGCCTGTTGGCAGGGAGTTGAAGCAAGATGCAAGTTACGGCGTCGCCGCGTTGGCTGGTTACCCTTGTTGTGGCTTTTGCGAGCATAGTTGGGCTGCCGCGGCCAGCTAGCGCCTGAGCGGCGTGAGCCAATCCAAACCTGCCGGTCGGCGGGTCGCAAACGGCGCTTACCAAATCCAGCCAAACCACAGTAGGCATCGCCACGCAGTTCACCTCACTGCGGATCGTCCATTCCGAACAGTGTCCGGGTATTGGGCCGATTTGCCAAATTCGCCAAGAGCCACCGCAAGTTCACGACCAGCGCTTGACCCTTGCTGAGCTGCGCGCGGTGCTCGATCGCAGCCTGAGCGATAGGGTGGCCATCGAGGCGCAACTGCCGATGCGGATGGTGTTGTCGGCGATTCGCTATACGCATCTGGACGGCCAGCCCTTCGAACCGGATTATGTCAACATTCACCACCGCAACGAGACACTGGCTGGTCTGGGCGACCTATGGCTGACGGCGCGGGTGGGCCTACCTGTTTCGGACACCGTGTATGCCGCAGCGCGAATAGGATTTACCTTGCCGCTGGGGTCGACGGTGCCCAATCCGTTTGCGCTGGGTGACAATGGCCAGTCGCATCAGCACATCCAGTTTGGCTCGGGCATTTTTCAGCCTATTTTCGGCGCCAACGTCATGCATCATCAGGGGGGCTGGCGCCTGCGCGCTCATGCGATGGCGATCTTGGGCTTGTACGCCAATCGCTATGGGTACCAACCGGGGCGCAGGTTTACCGGTGGGCTCGGCGGCGACGCTCAAATTGGCGAAACCATGCTGACTTTTGGCAGCGATCTGGCCCACGAGCGCGCCGAGCACTGGTCGGGGGAATCGCATATGGAGGCCAATCTGGGCCGCACCGATGTGTTGGTCAATCTGGGGCTGTCGCGCCCGCTGGCGGCCAATTTGCGGTGGTCGCTGTTGGTGCGGGTGCCGGTGCTGCAACTGGTGCCGCACGATGCGATTACCTATCCCGGCATCGTGGAGTTGCGGGTGGACGGTGTGTATTAGCGCGCGCCGGTACTAATGTAAGTACGCAGGGACTTCACAACATGCTAAAACTGTAGCGAAATATTTGGCAGGACGGTTATTTTCTCGCGGCAGCCAAGCTTGGTGCGACTCTGGGAGTCGAGCGGCGCATCCGGCCCACCTTGGACCCAAAAGAGAGTACGCAGGGACTTCACAACATGCTAAAACTGTAGCGAAATATTTGGCAGGACGGTTATCCTATAGCCGCGGCTTAGTTTGCTGGACTAAGGGAGTCGAGCGGCGCATCCAGCCCGCCTCGGACCCAAAAGAGAATACGCAAAAGAGCGTACACAGGGACTTCACAACATCTTGAAACCGCGAGCAATGTTGGGTTGAGTCTGGCATTTTTCCCTAATGACTCGGCGAGCCGTTTGCTGCCGTGCCAAACCTGCGCACCCGCGGTATGCTGGCCGAGCGCAATCGCGCCATGGATCCTCGCCGATGTCCGCTCGCTTCCTCGTTGCCGCAGTCAGTAGCCTCGCGGTTGCCTTGTCCAGCAGTGGGTCGGCTTGGGCGCTCAAGCCGGCTGGGCGCCAACCAATTCTCGCCTCGGCGAACCGTGCTGGCCTGCCGCCCGTGACGCTGAGCGATGTCGGCCTCGATGCCAGCGCCATGGACAAAACCGCCAAGCCTTGCGACGACTTCTATCGGTATGCCTGCGGAAATTGGCAGAGAAACACCTCAATCCCTGCCGATGAAGCCAGCTGGTACCGCAGTTTTGACGAAATCCAAAAGCACAACGACTTGGAACTTAAGCAGATTCTCGACGTCGCCACCCTCACCAAATCGGCTGATCCGGTGACCCAAAAGCTCGGGCAGTTTTATGGCGCGTGTAGCGTCGCGCTGTCGACCGAACCGACCCTGCTGCAACTCCCCGTGTCTATGGCCGCTACTGATAAGGTCGGGTTGCTGCAGGCGGTCGCCAAGTTGCATCTGAGCGGAATTCATCCGTTCTTTCGCTGGTCGATCGATCCCGATTTTGCCGACGCGACTAAGCTAATTTTGTGGCTGGACCAAGGTGGACTCGGCCTGCCCGATCGCGACGATTATCTGCGCGACGACGACAAGTCAAAGCAACTGCGCGCGGCCTACTTTGCGCATATTGGCCGTATTTTCAATCACTTCAAGGCGCAGGTGCCCGCCAACGCCGCACAGACGGTCGTGCGCATCGAGACAGCGCTGGCGCAGATGAGCAAGACCGTAGTCGAGCGCCGCGATCCAAAAGGGATGTACAACAAAGTCGACAAGGCCGGGTTGGTGGCGCTCGCACCGGCGCTGGATTGGAAAACCTACTTTATTACCATGAACTTGCACACTCAAGACCAACTAGCGGTGACCTCGACGCCGTTTTTTTCCGGCCTGAGCGCACTTATTGGCCAAGAATCGCTCGCCGACTTGCAACTCTATGTGCACTGGGTGGTGTACCGCTCGACTGCGCCGCATTGGAGTGCGCCGTCGAGCGCGCTGGCTTTTCAGTTGGAGCGGAGCATTACCGGTCAACCGCAGCAAAAACCAGTGTGGCGGCGGTGTTTGGATGCCACCGACACGGCGCTTGGTGATCTCCTTGCGCAGCCCTACGTGGAGAAGCGCTTTGGCGAGCAGGCCCAAAACGTGGCTGCCGACATGGTGCGGGCGATTGCGGCAGCGTTTACGGCCAATTTGGACACGCTGGAGTGGATGGACGCGGCGACCAAGGCCAAGGCTGCTGAAAAAGCCAGTAAAATTGCGTATTTGATTGGCAGGCCCAAAGTGTGGCGAACCTATGAGTTTGCGCTGGGGCCTGTGCATTTGGACAACGTGTTAGCCGGGCGGCGCGCGGAGAATCTGCGTACGATCGGCAAGTTAGGCAAGCCAGTCGACCGCGAGGAATGGTTGATGTCGGCGCCGACCGTCAATGCCTACTACGATCCGCAAAAGAACCTCATGGTGTTCCCCGCCGGCATTTTGCAGCCGCCGTTTTTCGATCCCAAGGCCGCGCTGGCGGTCAATTTCGGCGCAATTGGCTTGGTAATCGGTCATGAATTGACTCATGGTTTTGACGACGAGGGCAGTCAGTTTGACGCTGTCGGCAATTTTGCCCAGTGGTGGCAGCCGCAAACGCGCAAGGCCTTCGATGCCAAAACAGCCTGTGTGGCCAATCAGTTCGACCTGTTTGAGGTCCAGCCGGGTCTCAAGATCAACGGCAAACTAACCACCGGCGAAAACAGTGCCGATTTGGGCGGGCTTAAGCTGGCTCTGGCCGCCTACAAGGCGCTGCCGCCAAGTGCCCGCGCCGAGCGAGTCGCGGACGGATACACCGCAGAACAACAGTTCTTTTTGGCCCATGCCCAAGTGTGGTGCGCGCAGATGCGCCCCGATGCCGAGCGCCAGCTGGTGTTGACCAATCCGCACAGCCCGCCGAAATTTCGAGTGCTGGGGCCGTTGCAGAACACGCCCGCGTTTGCCAGCGCGTTTGGCTGCAAGACTGGGGCCGTTATGGCGCCCAAGGACAGGTGCGCCGTATGGTAAGGGGCCGTGCAAAATCAAGTCGATTTTGCATCTGGGCCCATTGCTTGGTTGGTGGGTCGCTCACGCGCGGCTATGCAAGCCGCCTGCACGCTCCGTTCCAATCGCGGATCGATCGCGTTATTTTTGCATGAACCCTGAGAGGGTGTTTACATTGATTGCCGAAGCGAGCGGAAACAGGCGCCCGCAAGGCGAGGCGGAGGCACTCTGACGACTGAGGCGCACTTGTAGTGCGTCGCAAGGAGCAAGAGGGCTGACAACAAAGCATGGCGGGGTCAATGAGTCCAGCGAACTCATCGACGGGTTACGCGCAGCAGGCGTTTGAAGATAAACACCCTCTAAGGAGCTGTCCTCAACTAACTCGATCGATCTGGGCAACACCGGAGCGGCGAGTCGGCCTTTGAGGACGCGAGCTTAGCGACCCACAAAGCAAGCAAACGGAACCAGTCCCACAATGACTTATTCTGGGACAGTTCCTAAACCAAGGACAACAAGGTCACATGACAACACAAGCCCGAGCGGCACATCTGGAAAACTCTTGCAGATCGGCTGGCCCGTCGCCAACAGCAGGTCGCTGGCTCGGGCTAATGGCGGCGCTCCTAGCGACCGTGGCTTGCGCGCAGACCGCAACCAAACCCGCTGCCGCCATCGCCGCCGACACCAGCGCCGTAGCCGATTCTGCCACGGTCGCAGATGCGCCAGCGCAAGTCGCCGCAGCGGACACGGGTTGGCCGGCCGACACCGCGGCTAAGCCGTGCGAATTCGAATGGTTCAGCGAAAAACAGCCCGTCGATGTCAAGCGCACTAAGTTTGCACTGGGCCTGTTTCATTACAACATCGAATACGTCATCGGCGGGCTGGAGTACACCAAAGCCGATGGCGCCAAGATCCTGTTTCTGAACAAGGCCATCAACAAGGGTTACGACGACGCCAAGACGCAGGACTACATCATCGATCAGACCCTGCGGCCGATTCTGGAGGTGTTTGCGCGTCATCCGACGTGGGGCGTCGACATCGAATTGCAAGGGATGGCCATCGAGGTGATGGCCCAGCGCCACCCCAAGACCTTGGAATTATTCAAGAAACTCGTGGACAACGGCCAAATTGAGCCGATCTCCTTTCACTGGGCGGCCCAGTTTTTTCTGGCTTTTCCGCGTGAGGATTTGCAGCGTAGTCACGCTTTGACCAAGCAGGCGTTCGCCAACTCGTGTATCCCGCTGGGGACCGTGGTGTTCAATCAAGAGGGCCAAGCGGGCCCCGGCTGGCAAAATATGTTGGTCGCCGGTGGTTGGAAAGTCGGAGTGTTTCCCAAAAACCTGTGGAAATACCAGCATAAAAACGACGATGGTAAGTGGTGGCCGCTGTACACCAGTGAGGGCGGTCTGATGGTGGTCGGTGCAGGCGGTGTCGATAAAACCTCAGGCGTGGACGTTGCTTGGCACTTTTTTGACGACGGCGAGTTGCGCGCGGTGGCCAAGACGGCGGCGGGTCCGCTCAATCCCTATTTTGCCGCCGACGCACCGACCGATCCCGTGCGGGTCAAAGAATACGAAGACGAGCTGATTGGCCTTGAAAAAGCGGGCTATTTCATCACCCGCATTGGCGATTACGTCCGCCATGTGCAGGCCAAGGGCATCGCGGCCAAGCCGGCGCCGGTGTTGGTGGATGGCACCTGGCAGGCGCCGTCGACCAATAGCGTGCACAAATGGATGGGCAACGCCGGTATTTTGGCGATTGGCGTTGAGGCCGACAACAACGTGCGCACCGGCAACATGGCAGCGCGCATGCAGGTCGCGGCGCTGCAGCGCATGGTCGACGCGGTGGCCAAAGACCACCCCAAAGAGGGGCCGGGCTGGACGACCGCGCTGGCGGCGCTGTGGCGCCACGTTTTTCGGGTGCAAGTGAGCGATTGTTCAGGTATTAATCCGTGGGAAGGTGAGATTTTGTTCGGTTTGGAGGGCAATGCAGAAATCTTGGCCAAGTCCGCAATTTTGCGCCAACAAATCCTGACTGCGGTGGGCAAGCCGCACGTCATGGTCGATTTGGCCAACGGCAAGGTCGAGTTCACCCAGGCGGGCCCACCGGAGTCGTTGGCAGAAAAGATCGTCGACGCTCCGTTTGCGGTGACCGTGACCAGTGACCGCGACGTCAAAGTCGTGTGGACTTCAGTCGGTCCCAACCGCTATCGATTGAGCGTCAATTGGGCTGTCGGCCAGCCCGATACCTTCTATGGCCAAACCGCCTTGACCTTGCCGCGCTTCGCCGACGAGTTTGCCTACAGCCCCGGGCTTTTGGAGACTGAACTGCGCACCGTCAAACTGGCCGATTTGCAGCTGACCGCGGGCGAACTTTTCTTACCACTTCCTAATGGTATTATAGGCTTAGGCGATGGGTGGTACGCGATTAAGCAAGTGCGTTCCGTGCATTTAGCGGCACGGGTGGCGGAAAAAGACAAAGTTGTTGAGTTTATTGACTTTACCGCCCCCAAACCCGCGCATTCGTGGCAGTTCCTGGTGGTCAAAGGCACGGCGGCAGAGGCGTTGGAAATCGCCAATCGCGGCAATATTTGGCCAACCGTGCATCACTAGCCGCAGCCATCAGAGAATTTACACCATGACCGATCCACAAGAAATATCAATCCCTTGGCCGGTGACGCAGTCGCCGCCGGGGCCCAGCAAGAATTTGACGTAACTGGCCACTTCCTGCGGCTTGGCCATGCGCCGGATCGGCTGTTGCGCCAGCATTTGCGCCGTCATCTGCTGCAACGGCACCCCGCGGTGCTCGGCCATCCGCGTCAGGCCGTCGTGGGCCATTTGAGTGTCCACCCAGCCCGGATTGACCGCATTGACGCGAATGCCGCGCGGCCCCAACTCGTGGGCCAACGTGCGCACCAAACCCAGCAGGCCATGCTTACTGGCCACATAGGCCGACGATCCCGCGGCGCCAAAACGCCCTAACACGCTGCCGATAAACAAGATACGCCCATTTTGCGGCATGTGCGCTGCGGCCAGTTGGGCCAAGAAATAGGTGTTGACCAAATTGGTGGTCATCACTTTGCGAAAGTTGGCGCGGCCTTCGGGCGACAAGTCGTCAAACGGCGTCGCGATATTGATGCCAGCGTTGAGTATCAGCGCGTCGATCGGCCCGTTGCGCGACTCCGCCGCGACTACCGCTTCGTCCATGGTCTGTTCGTCGAGCATATCCAGCCGTACCGCGTGGGCGCGCTCGGTGCCCAAATCCATGCAAATTCCAAGACAACGGCTGTACGAGCGCGCCGCCAGCGTCAACTTGTAGTTCTTTTCTTCGCCCACCAGCCGGGCAATAGCTTCACCAATGCCGCGCGAGGCGCCGGTAATAAACACATGACGAGCGCGGGCTTGCAGGGCCTTTTCGACTTCACTTTGTGGCAGACGGACGGTTACTGTGGACATCAATTCCTCTTGCAGTTCAGGTTGGCGGCGCCGCCGGCTTTGGCGTCATTGGCGCGCAGGACTTGGCCACCCGGACCCCACACGCTCTGCCAGACCGCGACGGTGACGCTGATGCAAAACCACGACACCACCACCATGTAGATGGTGTACATGGCGCCGCGAACGAGCCGATAGCGCGGGGGCTTGGCGCTGGTCCGTTCAAACACTTCTTCGTCGGGCAGCTCGGCGCCAGCCAAAACGTGCTCTAAATCAGGCGCTTCCGCTGTCAAAGTCGCGGGGGTCGCTTCGCCACTTTCTGGGCTGGCGGCGGCCGGCGCGGTGGGCAGTGGTTCTGCAGGCGGTGGTTCTGCAGGCAGTGGTTCTGCAGGCAGTGGCTCTGCAGGCAGTGGCTCTGCAGGCAGTGGTTCTGCAGGCAGTGGCTCTGCAGGCAGTGGTTCTGCAGGCAGTGGTTCTGCAGGCAGTGGCTCTGCAGGCAGTGGCTCTGCAGGCAGTGGCTCTGCAGGCAGTAGTTCTGCAGGCAGTGGCTCTGCAGGCAGTGGTTCTGCAGGCAGTGGTTCTGCAGGCAGTGGCTCTGCAGGCAGTGGCTCTGGAGGCTCAGTCGACATCAAGTTCCGCCGATTGCATGGCAATTGCCAACGTAGTGCGTGATTGCAGTGAGTCCGCTAGGAGCTACCAGACGCCAATCAGCGGGACAGCGACAGCTTTGGCGCAATTGCCGAGGTCAACAAAGCGGTCGCTACTCCTCAGTTCATCCCGATAAGGAACTGTGACAATTTAAGTCGATCGATTTGATTTTTGCCGGAGCGGCGAGTCGACTTGCAAAGTCGCGAGCTTGCGACTCACCTAGCAAGTAAATGGAACCCAGTGACAGAACAACTTGTTCTGTCACAGTTCCTAAATCGCGGTTAGGGTGCCGCTTGATGCAGGCCCAGTCCGCTGCGCAGCGCGCCTTTTTGCTGCTCCTCGTACACACTGCACACACCCGCCACCGGCAACCCGCAGCGGCCTTCGGGCTTAAGGCATTCGTAATCGGACTGAAGTTGTTTGCAGGTGCGCTTGGCGCCCTTCACGTCCCACGCTGCTTCTACAATCTCGCCGGTCTTGTCGTCACAGCGCGGCGAGCAAAACGCCGGCATCGGCAGCGGCGCGTCGTACTTGCCATTGCCGTCAGTGTCGATAAACACCGCGGACGAAATCGCCATCGGCAAGGTCGGAAAGAAATCCGGAATGCGCGGCGGTGGAGGAATCGCCGTCGCCGCCACCGAAGCCAACGTCGGTTCGCTCGAAAACAGCGCGGTAAAGGCAATCGAAGCGACCCGTGACAACTGCAATTCGCCAAACGGCACATCCAAATACACTGGACGCATCAGATTCTTGGGATCAGTGCCAACCGCCACCACCACTACATGGCTGTCGCGATCTGGCACCGCGATGTCGAAATCGCGCTCTAAATCAATGATTTTACTTGGGTTAACCGGCAAATCCACGCTGTCAACGACCCGACCATTGAGGTAAACCTCGACCCGATCCACGCCGTACCACGACGCTGTCTGAGCCCGCACATGCAGTTTGAGCGTGCTCCCAGCTTTGCCCGCCGTGATTTCGCCCGCAGTCGCCTTGCCAGTCGTGCCTGTCAGGCTGACGTCGAGCATCGGCCCGTAACTGGGCACCGTCTTGCCAGCCCGAATCGCCTCCGCAGCGGCGCGGGTGTCCAGTTGCTGCGGATCGTCGGTAGCGCTCTTGAAATAGGTGCGCGGCACCCCTGGCTCTTGCTTATAGCCGTGACTATCGGAGCCGCCGACGATGCTGCGCACCAAACCGCGCTCCAAGAACCGCAGGTAATCGCTAAACACGCCGTCGCGACGCCCACACGGGCGCAACCAGGTGACCTTGGGCACCGCCTCTTCCAATGGCAGATCCAGCTTTTTCGGGTTGAAATCACACAGACTCGCCAACTGCTTGAGGTTGGTCGTCGCCAGCACTTCGGGCTTCTTGTCGGCGGCGACGTTGCCCGTCGGCTCGTCCATCCACGCATCCTGCTCTTCTTTGGTCCGGCGATTGATGTCAGCAGCGATGATGTGGGCCAGCGCCATCCGGTAGCGCATCTTGCAGGTCGATACGTCTTCATCGGCAGGGCACGACTGCAAACCGTCTAATTCCACTACATTTTCCAGCTTGCGCTCGGCCAACTCCGGGCAGGCCACTTTGAGCTTATCGCGCATCAGCGCTGGATCGACTTTGCCATCGGCGGAAGCGCCCGCGCGGTCGATTCGCTCCAAGCAGCGTGCAAACGTCTGCACTTCCAACACAGTAGCGGTGTGGGTCGCATCAAAACGTTTGCCATTGAACACTTCCATGGCGTCGTGGTCGCAGCCCACCGTGCGCAGCGTCGGATTGCCGGCTTCCAATGCCGACAGCGAGCGGGTGTGGCTGTAGGCGTTGACGCCCGCTTGATCGAGCCAGCCCAAAAAGCCGTCGCGCGGGTGGGCGATGACGGTCGACGCTTTGCCACCCAAACCATCGCTAAAGCCGGTGCGCGCCCATATATCTTGCAACACCCGATCTGAGGACTGGCAGTACCACGCCACGCTGCCGTGCGACGGGATATCGAGTTGCTTGTATTGCAACGGAAAACCAATGTAGTGGCCAATTTCCAGCGTCGAAATCTCCGAGCCGACTGCGGTGCGCAGCCACTTATCCAAGCCAAACTTCTTAATCCACGGCGCATAGTTGGACAGCACGTCGTGGTCGGTCGAGGCGGCGTAATCGACGCCTTCAGCGGCAATCGTCTCTACGCGTCGGCCTAGTGGCATGCCAGAATCGAAACTGGGCTCGGCGTGCAAGTGAAAATCGCCCGACATCCAGCCGGTGGTATCGATCTCCGGGCGCAATCCGGCGGTCAGCGGCAGGTTAGTCCCAGCACTCAACACCACGTTTTGATTGAAAATAGACCATTCGGTGCCGTGCGACGCCACCACTTGATAACTGCCCGCCGCCAGCGGCACATCAAAGTGGCCATCCATCGCAAAACCAAGGTGCTGCACGCCAGTGCCCAGCCGACCTTGGCCAAAATACGGCAGGCGGCCGCCGTCGCGAAACAGCGGCTTACCGTCCGCGCCCAGCTTGACCACCGTCAGCTTGCTCGGCAGCACGCCGCCGTTGGCATCGATCACCTTGACATTGAGCCGACCCGGCGACGGCAAATTGGGCACCAGTACGTTGGTTTTGCCGGCTTGGACCTTGATCTTAATCGGCAGGCTGGTCACGACCTTGTGCTGATCGACGGCCACCACCACGTAGTCGCCGGGCGGCATGGTGCCCTCAAAGGCGCCGTCTTCGAGCAAGTCCGCACCGACGTCGGCATCGATGGCGTTGAGCACCCCCGGGGCGCCGTCGATGGCCTTGTTGGCGCTGATCAGCGCGTCCAGGGTGGCCCAGTTTTGGGTTGGATCGGGGTCGCGCAGGACCATCACCGTCGCGTTCTTGGCCGGCACGCCGGTTTGGCCCCAGCGCACGTAGCCGCGCAACGTGCCAGTCGCGGTGCCGCGATGGGCCCACACAATGTCTGACACCGAGCCAACGTCGCCTTTGCCGATGGCTAGATAGCGGGTGTACTCGAAAACCCGCGCTTTTTCACAGGTTTTGTCGTCGCTGGGGTCTTGCAGGCACGTGCGCGTCGCCGTAATAAATGCCGTCGCCGCCGAAGTGAACACCGGCACCAGCACCTTGGGCTCAGCAGCGTCGGTGGGATTGCGCTTGGTGAAGTAGGCGTAGCTGACCTCGTCGCCAGCCGACGACACGAAATCAAAAGTCAGCGGCTGGCCAAAGGTATCGCGGCCGTTGAATAGCGCGTCCCACACCGGTTTTTCTTCATCAAAGCCGTGGCCTGGCACGAAAATATCGCTCTGGTTGCCAAAAAACACGAAGTCGCCGCCACCGATGCCGGCCTTGTGTTTAGCGGTGGGGCTGAGCACTGAATCGCCCAAGATTGCTTGAAATACTGAGGCTTCGCCTTGCGAGTTGACCATCGGTTCGACCGCGCTGCACCCACAATGGCGGCAACCGTATTCGTCGACCAGATCGGTTGTCGCACATTTTTGGGCGCCGCAGCCTTGAGCTTGCAGTGATTGGCAAGTGCATTTGCCCTTTTTGCCGGGGACGACGCCGGCGCATTCGAGCAAGCTTTTGGGTCCGCAATCGGAGGTATCGGAGCACGGCGAGTCGGGGTAACTCTCAAAGGCCACCAACGGCACCGTATCCAAAATCACCCACGTTTTCATGGTTACAAACGACTCGCCAGGATGCAGCGTGTAGTCGGTGCGAAAGTCCACCGCGGTATTGATGTCCTGAAACGCAATACCCAACGCCGACTTGAGCCGCCGCAACACCGACAGCGCTTCGAAGAAGTACACGCCTTTGCCTGAGACCCGGATGGTCGCCGCTTTGCCGTCGCTGCCGTCGGCAACTACTTCGACTTGGCTCTGCATCGGTGCAGGCACCAGCAGGTTGGCAAACGGAAAGATTTCAGCCAGTTTATCGCGACCATAGCCCGGTGGAAAACGGGCGTCTTGCCGGACAATGTCGGCATCGACCAAGCTGCCGCCGAACACCCCGGGACCCCACGATCCCTTGCTGCCGCCCTGCAAAATGGCGACGCGCACTTTGTCATTTTCCAAAACAAAATCACCGATATCCGCGTACGCGACCGGGCCGCCGACCAAGTCCTGCCGGCTGGTGGCCTTGGCCGCCCGCACTTTGAACTTGGAGTCGGCGTCACAGGCGCTTACCGCGACAGCGAGCGTTGCCAACAGCAGGGTGGCGGTCTTGGCCAGTGCGCTCAGGCGATACATCTGGGGCCTCGGCTACAGAAACAACTGCAATTGCGCAAACACAACGTCATTTTCCAGCGCCGGCCCATTGGTTTCTTGGCGATGGTCAAACTGCAACTGCAAGCGTGCTCGTTCTTTGGGGGTCTGATAGCTCAGCGCCACCGACATGATTTGCTCGTCCTGACTGTCGCTGCGCGCGGTGTCCGGGTCGATTTTCTGATAGCGCAGTGCCAAGGTGCCGCGTTTGAGCGTGTAACCCACTTCGCCAATCAACGCCGTGCGACTGACGCTGGCGTTGATCGTCGCGGGCTCGGTCGGCGTCTCTTTGGGGTCGGCTGAATCCGCCAAATACTCTGCCAGCACGTGCACGCCTTCCAGCTTGAGGTGCAAATCGGCGTTGTAACCGGCCAATGTGGTGGTCGATCCGCCGCTGCGGTAGTAGCCTGCGCCGACGCCGACCCGCAAGCCGCCGCCTTTGGTGTCGTAGACTTCGGCGCCCAAGCTGCCCATCGGCTCGGCGCTCAAGCGGGCGACATAGGCGAGGCCGGCGTAGCGATTGCCCGCTAGGCCCGAGAACTCCTTGAAGCCATTGTAGAAATTCTTGTCGCGCTCAAAACCATTGTAGGCACCGGCAAACCACGCCAAACCGGCCAGTTCTGGGTAGCTGCCCGACAGAGTGACCCCGACTTGGCGAAATGGCGCCATCGCCACAATGGCGTGCGGGCGTTCGACCATCGCCATCCGCGCCGAGCTGACCAAGCTGGAGCGCGCATACGGCGTGCGGTTGGCGCCAATGGTGGCCGTGGTGTGGCGCGCTGAGAATGCAACCCACGCTTCGGACAGCAAATTTGCGCCGCCAGCGAGATCGAGGTAGGCGCCAAACTCGGTGCGCCGGCCATAGGTGCCGGAGGCGCCAAATCGGGCGCGCCGCAAGGCAAACCCGGCGCGTTCGGCACGGTCGCCGTGATCGATGGAAGCGTCCTTGCCGACCATCGCCGCCCATTGGGTCTGGATCAGCGTGTGCGGTTCGATTTGGGCCAGGCTAAAACTCTTGCCGGCCATCTTGCGCATCCATCCCGGCATTTTTTCGGGGTGATCGCGCAACCCACGGCACATTTCGTCGCCGGGGTGGCACTCGAACTCGCTGTCGTCGCTGGCCATGTCGGACAGATTGGCGACCGCGTTCGAGGGACCGCTGGCCCGTGTCGCTGCCGCGCCGCTACTGGGGCCGTGACCCGCTCCGTGGCTGCCGCCTGATTTACAATCGCTACACGCGCAGCCTTTCGACTCCGGTGGCTCGCTAGGCAAGGCAGGGGCGGTGGCCGCCGTGGCTTCGGCAGGCACCACTGCCGGCTCTGCTGCTGGCTCGTCGGCGTGCAGTGGCGGGGCAGTCGCCGCCATCGCGGTAACTAAGGCGGCGGTAACAACAAACAAAACACGCATTTGGGCCTCTCAGGCAGGACGGGCGCAGCCTAGCATAGTTTAAGGCGGCTGCGAAGGCCATGAGGAACCCGCGATCCCCCGCTTTGGGCACATCTGGGCGTCACTGCGTCACTTTTCTGTCAGGGACGTACGAGAGTACGCCCCTGACAGAAAAGCTCCTTGCTCCTTGTCGAGCGACAGCGAGCGACAGCGAGCGACAGGGCACTGGCATCCCAAATCGGGGGCCGCGGGGAATTTCGGTGG
>SHZD01000137.1 GCA_009692465.1 Myxococcales bacterium | reverse complement strand
ATCGCCAACGCAGCATGCCGGGATGCATCCTGAACCGCAGTAGGCATTTTTTGAATACGCCCTCTTAGGCCAAAGCTCGCCCAACCAACTGCTGCAGACCAATCTCTTGCGCCAGCCGCAGCGCCGCCACCATGCTCGTCGGGTCGGCAATGCCCTGACCGGCAATCGCATAGGCAGTGCCATGGTCGGGCGACACCCGCGCCACCGGCAACCCACAGGTCAAGTTGACCGCATCGGCAAAGTGGACGGTCTTGAGCGGCGCCAGCGCCTGATCGTGGTACATGCACAGCACGGCGTCGAAGTGGCCCTGCATCGCTTGCCAAAACACCGTATCGGCGACCACCGGGCCCACCACCGCGATACCGAGCGCCTGCAGCTGTTCCACCGCCGGCGCGATCAGCCGCGCCTCTTCGTCGCCCAGCGTGCCCTCTTCGCCGGCGTGGGGATTGAGCCCACACACGGCCAAGCGCGGCGCCGCAATGCCGAGCCAGTGGGTGAGCCCGTGGTGCGCCGCCAATGCGCAGTCCACAATCGCCTGAGTGGTCAACACGTGAGCGACGTCGCGCAGGGCAATGTGGGTGGTGACCGGCACCACCCGCAAGCGGGGGCCGGCCAGCATCATGGCAAAACGCTGGGCGTGCAGAATCTGGGCCAGATACTCGGTCTGTCCCGGCGGCCGCGGGCGCAGGTGATCGAAAATGCCTTTGGGAACAGGGCCGGTCACCATGGCGTCGAGTTCTGTGGCTGCAGCAGCCAGCGCCAGCGCTTGCAGCGCGGCAAAGGCCTGCAGGCGGCTGCGCGGCGAGGTCTGGCCCGCCGTCGGTTGGCTGGTTGGGGGCTGGCCGTGCATCCCCTCGAATTCAGTAAGGTCGCAGGCCCGCCAACGCACCGGCAGCGGAGCGAGCAAGTTCTGCGCCCACCTCAAGATCTCGGCGGCCACAAACACTTGCACCTCGCAGTGTTCGGCCATTTGAGTCAGGTGCAGCGCTTTGACCGCGACTTCTGGACCAATGCCGGCGGCGTCGCCCAAAGTCAGGCCAATACGGGGACGGCGGGCGGCTTGGGTCATACGAATACGCCTCACTGGCGCCACTGCGGCGCCGCTTAAGGTAACACGCGGGTGCCACGGCGGCTTGGGCTAGGAGCCTGTCGGAAATCAAACGCATTTTGAATGTCTATCTGGTTATACACAATGAATCTATTCCGATCCGACAGTCTCCTAGCCATTCAGATAGTCTCAACTGTCCAACAACTGCCCGGAGAACTGGCCCAATCAAATTCGTGCAGTTTCAGATAGTTGCCGCCGTCTAGCCAGACGGCGCTAGGAGCGAGTCGGAATACTCCGACACACTCCTAGTCGAGCAGTGGTCCCAACCCGCATAGCGGTGTACCCTCGCCCAGTGCCACTGCCGCCGCCATCGCCGCCGCCGCCTTCACCCGCCAGCCGGTGGTCGCTGTCCACCCGGATTTTCTTGGCCTTTGCCTTGGTGGTCGCCAGCACTGGCGCGGCCTCGCTGTATGCGATCGCCGCGGTGTCCGCCTTGCGTCATGAGCTGGGCTTCCTGCGCCATCAAGCCTTGCCGCTGCTCGACGACTTGCGCAAGTCGGCCGATGCCCTGCGCGGTTTTGACGAGGCTCTGCAGCGAGCGGCGCCCGAGGATCTCGACTGGGTAGTGCGCCTGCTGCCCAATGCCCGCCCCTACCAGCGCATCGATCGCATTTTGGGCCGGGTATGGCGGCAGTCGCAGCAGGCGCGGCCCTCGCAGCTGGCGCAATGGGTTTGGCAGCAACCGCCGTCGCTGACCGCGGTCCACACCGAGTTGCAGCCGGTGCGCCAGTCCGCGGCGGGTCGGCTGCGGATGACCGGCGATTCGCAACTGGTCGCGGCTGCAGGCGATCTGGCTAGCGCTGCCGACGACGCTGCCGCTTTTGACGTGCTGGCGGCGGGCCTGCAACGGGCCATCGCCGACAAGCGTTTGGGGGATGCCGCGCGGCTGGTGGTCGAAATTCGGCGGATGATTCGCCAAGTTCACGGTGCTCTGGGTAAGGCCCAAGCGGCGTTGGAACGGACGTTGGCCGTGCGCGCAGAAGGCATTGCCCGGGCCGAGGCCAATTTGGTGGCGGTGGTGGCCTCGACCGCCGCGCTGTCGTTGGCGGTGTCGATTCTGATGCTGGTGGCGTCGGCGCTGGCGCTGCGGCCCCTGCAATCGCTTACCTCGGTGCTGCGCCAGTTTGCGACCGGTGAGCGGCGGGCGCGGGCCAAGGTGCAAGGGGCCCACGAAATCGCGGTCTTGGCCGAAGAGTGGAACCGGATGGCCGATGCGCTGGATCGCCGCGAGACCCAGTTGCTCAGTCAACGCGAGGACTTGGCCCGGGCGGAACGGCTGACGGCGCTGGGCCACATGGCGGCGCGCATGGCCCACGAGGTCCGCAATCCATTGTCGTCGATTGGCCTAAACGCCGAGATGTTGGGCGATGAACTGGCTGCGGATGGCGAAGTGGGCCCTAACCGCGGCGGAACTAGCGCGAGCAGGCCGGATCGGACCGAAGCCAGAGAACTGGTGGCCGCCATCAGCGCCGAAGTGGAACGGCTGCGCGAGTTGACCGAAGGCTACATGGTCCGCGCCCGACCCGTCGACAACTTGCGCCAATGGTTGGACCTGACGGCATTGGTGCGCGAGGTGCTCGAGTTTTTGCGCCCAGAACTGGAGCAGCGCGCGGTGGTGGTCCACGTCAACGCGCCGCCTCAGCCGCTGGTGATTTCTGGTGATGCGGCCAGCTTGCGGCAAGTATTGTGGAATTTGTTGCGCAATGCTTGGGAAGCGATGGCGGTCGGCGGTCAGGTGTGGATCGGCATTGAGCAGGTGGCGGCAGATGGCGACGGCGGCACGCCGATGGTGCACTTGAGTCTGGAGGACAGCGGGCCAGGGGTGCCATCGGAGCTGGGCGAACAGATCTTCCAGCCGTTTTTCAGCAATAAAGCACGGGGAACCGGCATCGGACTGGCGGTGGTGCGCGAGATTGCCCGCGACCACCAAGGCAGCGTGGAGTTGGTGGCGGCGCAGCGCGGCCACGGGGCGCGCTTCTTGCTGCGCGTCCCGGCCGAGGTCAAAGAGGGCGAGTAGCACGCCGAACTAGGGTAAATTCTTGGTGTTGAGCTGCAGACTCTGCTCGAAATGGGCCAAGCTCTTAGTCGGCCCCAGCATTGACCAGCTTGCTGTACAGCCATGCCACCACTTCGCGTTCCAAGTCGCTCAGTTCGGGATGCCAAACTTCCCACACTAAACACACCCGCGGCGCCGTCGAACGGTTATGACAGCGATGGGCAAAACTGTCGTCAAAGATCAGGACCTTGCCGCGCTGCCAGCCACGGACAATGCCACCGACCTCGATGGTGCACTCTGGCGGGATGTCCAAGGCCAAATGGCACGACAGCACGGCATTACAGCCTCCCGAATGCAAGGGAATCTGGCCGCCGGGCCCGAGTTCTGAAAACAAGAACTCGCCCTGAGTGCCGGGGACGCCGCGTAACAAGCCGGCGGTCACGGGCGCCAGCGCGACCGTAGCCGCCATCCACTGTCCTTGCTGGTAGATCGGCCAGCCCGACCAGCCTTTGCCGTAGGGCTCCCAGCTGTCGCGGTCGATGCCGCCGGCTTGGACGGCGCGCAGTTCGTCGTCGATGGCCGCTAGTGCAGCTTCAAAGGCCGACACCCAGCCAAAGTCGGCCGGTTCGTGCCAGGGCTTGGCGGTCAACCCAGGCACATGCAGGTTGCCGGTGTACTGCAACGGGTGCGGCGGCACGGGCGTAGTGCCGGCCAGCCGGTCTTGCAGCAGTTGGGCCATGCGCTCTAGCCCAGTGTGGCCGAATTGATGGCCCATTTCGGCCAGCAGGGCGAGCTCTTGGCCAGCGGCGATTTCACGGTGCATGGTTGGGCGTCGCTTAGACCGGCGCGGTCGGGGTCGCTGGACGCTTTTGTAACGCCGCTAGGTCACCCCAGTCAATGCTAAGGAACTGTCCTCAACTAACTCGATCGATCTGGGCAAAACAGGAGCGGCGAGTCGGCCTTTCAGGACGCGAGCTTAGCGACCAACAAAGCAAGCAAACGGAACCAGTCCCACAATGACCTATGCTGGGACAGTTCCTAACTTGGCCGCCGCGTGCTTGGTGCTGGGCTTGCCAAGCGGCCAAAGCATCCAGACACGCGTGGTCAATGTCGATCAACCTCTCCAGATGCAAGTGGATGTGCCGATCGGCGGCAATGTCCCCAGTGCCTGATTGAGATTGGGCAGATTCAAGAAAGTGGCAGCGCCGGTCAAGCTGAGCTCACTGCGGCGACTCAGCGGATCATCAGGCTTGCACCCTGCCCCAATTCATCGCACGATCGCCCCTTGCGGCGCGCCGAGCGCCTAGTTGCCGCCAACTCACCCATGCTTTCGCCCTTCGATCTCCCGTCCACCGCTGGCTTCAACAGGCTGCAGTGGGCTACCCGTGGCACCTTTGTCCTTACTTTTTTGGGTCTGGTCGTGGCCGCCACCGCCTACGCCGAACCACCGACCAGCATCGAAATCAACGCCTTTGCCGGTTACGCCGCCAAAAGCGCCACCAACGAACTGGGCAACGCCACCGACCCCGGCGAAGTCCCCAGTGCTGGCGCCGGTTTTGGCTTGCGCGGCGGCTATGCGTTTACCGAGCGCCTGGGCGCCGAAGGCGAATTGCGCTACGTGCTGTCGGCGCTGCGCAAATCAAAAGAAACCACCAATATCACAACCTTTCGCGCCAACGCCGTGTTCAACCTGTTGACAGAAGGCACTTTTCGACCGTTTGGCCGCGTCGGCTTGGGCATGGACAGCATCAGCTCCTCGTCGTTCAACGTCACCCAACCCGATGACACCGATATTCATGCATTTCTTGGGATCGGCACCCGCATCGCCATCAACGACAACCTCGGAGTGCGCTTGGACTTAACCGCCAGCTTGGTGCCCGCCCGCGGCGATGGCCTCACGGTCGAGCCCGAAGCCTGGGTGGGGGTGTTCTATTTGCTCGGCGGCAAAGTCAAAGACAGCGACGACGACGGCATCGTCGACCCCATCGACAAGTGCCGGTTTGACCCCGAAGACCGCGATGGCTGGCAAGACGAGGACGGCTGCCCCGAAGCCGACAACGACGGCGACGGCCTGCGCGATGCCGCCGACCGCTGCCCCGACGTGGCCGAAAACATCAACGGCGTCAAAGACGACGACGGCTGCCCGGACGCCGACAAGGACGGCGACGGCATCGACGACAGCGACGACAAGTGCCCGGCGGTGGCTGAAAACCGCAACGGCTTTGAGGACAGCGATGGCTGCCCAGACGACCCCGACAGCGACGGCGACACCATTCCAGACAGCCGCGACAACTGCCCGCGCGAAAAAGAGACCGTCAACAATCTGGACGACGAAGACGGCTGCCCCGATCAGGCTCCAGACGGCGACGGTGACGGCATTGCCGACACCATGGACAAGTGCCCGCGCGATCCCGAAACCAAGAACGGTTTTGCCGACAGCGACGGTTGCCCAGACAAACTTCCCGAAAAGCTGAAGAAATTTTCCGGGGTGCTGGCAATCCAGTTTGACGGCGCCAGCGCCCAGTTGCTGCCCAAATCGCTGGTGCTGTTGGACCGGCTAGCCGAAGTGCTGACCACACTGCCCGATGTCAAAGCCGAGCTGACCGGCTTTGCCGACGACGCCAAAGTGGGCCAAGGGCAGGCTGGGGCTGTGCGTTACTACTTGATGTCCAAGGGTATTGCCGCCGACCGCTTGAGCGCGATCGGTGCAGCGGTGACCGACGCCGACAAGGCCAAGGCCAAAGGCGCGCGCATCGAGATCCAGTTCTTGTAAGCAGGGGGGAGCTAATGGCCAAGGGCGACGCTGCCAACACTGTTGAATTATTGCATAATCGCCGCGAAATGCTGCGTTTGTTGGCATTGACCCCGGTGGCGGTCGCCTGCGCCCCTGACGCCAAGCCGGCCAGCGCCGACGCTGCCGCTAGCGACAGTGCAAGGGGTAGTCCTGACGGCTCAACTCCAGACAGCTCATCTGCCGATGTCCCAACTGCCGAAGTCCCAACTGCCGAAGTCACCGCAGAAGTAGCGCCAGCGCCGTGCACCAAGGTCGGCGCCAACGCCGCGATCAGCCACGGCCCGATCTCGGGTGGCAGCACCGCGACCAGTGTCCGGTTGGCGGTGCGCTTGAGTGGCCCGGCCAAAGTGCAGTTTCGCTTGCTGGCCAAAGGCGGCGGGGCACCGATCGACTCCGAATGCGGACTAGCCCAAGAAAGCGATGACTTTTCAGTGGTTGTCCTGGCCACGGGCTTGGTCGCCGCCACCGAATACGCGGTCACTCCGATTATCGACGATGCGGCCATCCCCGAGCGCGCCATCTACACCCGCACTTTTAGCCCAGCCGGGACGTCGACAGAATTCTCTTTTGTTTTCGGGTCATGCTGCCGCTACGACGATCAAGGCACAGCCTCTACGACCATGGGCAAGACTTTTGAACTTGTCGAAAAACTGCCTGAAAAACCTTGGTTTTTCGCCCAGGCCGGCGACTGGACCTACCCCGATTATGCCTTTGTCAAACAGGTCGGCAAAGATGCAAATGGCAACAATTACACCGTTTTCCCCGCTGAAATCGCCAAGGCTTGGCGGCGCAAGCTGACCGACAAGTACCCGATTCGCAAGGTGTTGGCCGCCATGCCGTTGGCGCACATCTGGGACGACCACGACTTTGCCGAAAACAACGCTCACCAGGCCGTCACCGGTAGCCAAAGCGCGCGTATGGCCGCTTTTCGCCGCTACCTGCCGGCGTTTGACCTGCCCGGCGGCGACTTGGGGGCGTGGCAGCGCTTTAGTGTCGGTCACTGCGATTTTTTCTTGGTCGATATGCGCTCGCAGCGCACCGATGTCAAAGCGGCAATTTTGAAGGAAAAACAGGCCGACGGCACCTTCAAGTACAGTCTGAAAGAACCGGCCGGCCACACCATGCTCGGGCAAACGCAGCTCAAGTGGTTGATCGAGGGACTCAAAACCTCCAAAGCGTTGTGGAAAATCGTGATCTTGCCGGTCGAAATCAACCCGCGCTACGACGTTTTGATGCAAGAATCGCTCAAGCTCGGCATTGGTTTGCTGATTGAAGCGATCGGCGACAGTTGGTCGGGGTATCCCAGCGAGCGCACGCAATTGCTCGACTTGCACACCTCAGGGGCCGTCAAAAATATGGTGTTTCTGACCGGCGATGCCCACATGGGCGCCATGGCCCAGCGCGATGCGAGCTGTCCGCCGATTTTCATGTCGGCCAATTTGGACATCGATCAGGCGCCGATCATGGATTTCTTGGTTCAATTCAATATTGATCCCAAGCCGATTTGGCCGCAGTGGTTTCAAGATAGCACCGGCGAAAACACCATCGGTCGCGTGCGCGTCGTCACTGCCCCCAGCCAGCAGTTGGTGTTTGAGGCGTGGGGCCACAGCGGGCAAGTGCTGCACAGCATGACCGTCCCTGCTCAGATTTGAATTCGGTCGCGGCTCAGATTTGAATTCGGTCGCGGCTCAGATTTGAATTCGGTCGCGGCTCAGATTTGAATTCGGTCGCGGCTCAGATTTGAATTCGGTCGCGGCGCAGATTTGAATTCGGTCGCGGCGCAGATTTGAATTCGGTCGCGGCGCAGAGCTGAACACCGCCGCGGCCCGCGCTGCCGGTCTAGGTAGAAACTCGCGCCAACCGCTTGAAAAGACACAGCCACCGCTCCAGTTTCATCCATTGAGGGTGCCGGTCGCGGTGTGCTGCAACTACCTGCGCTGGGCTGCATCAATCATGTGCTTGGCTTGCCTGCTGACGGTCTGGCTGACATCGCGCGAGTTGGCGCACAGCTTGATGTCTTTGCTGGTTAGCCCGCGCAAGTACATCAAAGCAAAGACGATTGGGCACTTGGGGTTGAACACCAAGGCCCGCCGCGTCGCGTAGTCTTTGGTCCACTGGCGGTTGCGGGCAATATTGGACAACAAGTCCTCTGACAACGTCTTGTTGCCAGCAAACACGGTGATTTCATTGTCGCTCAGCCGCGGCGACTTGAGCACCGCCATCGACACGATCTTTTTAGGGTCGCGAATCAAGAGCTTGCGGGTCATGGCGTCGCCGACCATGGCAATGCGGATTTTTTGCGACACGCTCATTCGGGCGATCAGCGCGCCCAAACTCTTGATGACCTTTTCCTCGATCAACGCCCGCACTTCGTCGGGCAGCTCGCCCAACAGCGCCGCCGCCAAATCAGCTTGACCAGTGGCGATGAGCATAGCCGAGGCAAATTCAATGTCGGACAGCCCGCCGCCCGAATCATCGACCTCTTCGCCCAACAAGATGGCGCGGGTCTCGCGAAAGCCGGGGATGTGGTCGAGGGGCAAATTGGAGCGCACCGCCAATTCCAGCATGCTCTGGACAACGCCTTGCGCCGCCGCCGGATTGAAGTAGATGGCCTCGATGATCGCCGGGCAGCGCATGGCGCGCACTTGATTGCGGGCGATGGTGTCGCACACCACCGAGCCGGCCATAGTCGCCAGCCAGCGCACGGTGTCGTCGTTGGTGTGGTTGTTCAGCACCACTTCGAGTGCAGCGCTATCGAGTTTGGCCAGCGCGCGGCCGGTGGCGTCTAGGACCTGGGGATCCTTAAAGCCTTGAATGACCGGCAAAAGCACTTCGCCGGGCATTTGCACCAGTGAATCGCGGGCGGCCTTTTTGACGTCCAAATCGGGGTCTTGGGTCAGGAACAGCAACGCCGGCACCAGCGAATCGGGGGGCGCCGGCAACAACGCCCTGGCCACCCGCAATCGGGCTCCCAGTTGGGCTTGCCGACCGGCCAGCGTGCGCAGCGGCCCTTGCAGGACCTCTTCGGTGAGTTGGACGCCAGTCTGGAAGGGCCCCATCGCGCGACCTGTCAACGGCGGTTGCCGAGCGGTCATTGTGGGCGCAATGGGCGCCAATTCGCAAATGGCGGCGGTGATCCGGCGGTAACCCAAGCGCACTTGGCGGGCCGCTGTCTTTGGGCAATACTGCTGGGCTTGCACCTAAGCGCAGCGCGGTTGCGCGCCTACGGTGGTGCGCTAGAGATCTGATCACTAAAGGCCAAACCGGCGAAATTTCCCGAATAAAACTGCAGCGGCGTGACGCCAACCCGCAGGCCACTGAATAAGTGCCGCACGCTCGCGACCCATGAAACAAGCAATGAGACGCCGAGCAAATCTTATTTGATCGGCTCTCTAGATCGGCAGGAGGGCACCGCCATCGTGAACGCACATTGCTTCCAATTTCGCACCCTTGTCGTCGCCGCTGCCGCGGTCGCTGCTGTAGCCGCAACCGGTTGGTCGGCGCCGGTGCAGGCGGCCGGCAATGATCTCAATGCCGCTAAGGCCCTGTTTGAAGACGAAAAATACTTCGACGCTTTCAGCAAACTGAGCGATTTGCTCGACAACTTGGGCCCTGAAGAGCCGGCCCGCGACGAAGCGCAGTTCACGCTGGGCCGAGTGCTGTTCGGCCTGGGCCTGTTTCAGTCGGCGCTGCGCAGTTTTGACGCCGTACAGTTCAAACCAGAACACCCGCTATACACAGATAAGGTCCGGTATTTTTTGCAGATTCAGCGTGCGGTGCCCGGTGATCTAGCGACACTGGAACGGTTGTCAGACGCGTCTGAAGCCATCCACGACAAAAAAGACATCGACGACGTGCGCTTTTTGCTCGGTCGCTACTACTACGGCGGCCGCGAGTGGGAAAAAGCCATTAGCAAGCTGACGCCAATCCGACCGCAAGCTGGCGAAACGTTTCTAAAAGCCAAGCACTTACTAGGCGTTATCCAAGTCCAACTGGGCAAGGCGCAAGCCCAGGACTCGGCGGCCAGCCGCAACGCCGCCAGTCAGCACTTTAGCCTCGCCGTCGAAGCCTTCAAGGATATTTTGCGCTTTGAAGATCTGGTGGGCTCGCCGGCCTATTACCCGGCCCACCGCGACTTGGCCAATATGTCGATGGGGCGATTGTTTTATTCTTCCGAGCAGTTCGATACCGCTGGTCGCTACTACGATCGCGTCACCGAAGGGACCACCGCTTGGCTCGACTCCCTGTTTGAGCTGGGCTGGACCTACTTTCGGCTCGGCCGCATCGATCGGGTGCTGGGCCAGTTGCATACGCTGAACTCACCGTTTTTTGAAGAACGCTACTACCCCGAAGCGCGGGTGCTCGAAGCGTTGATTTTATTTCGGACCTGTCGTTTCGCCGAAACGCTGGTGACCGTCGAAAAGTTCTTGCGTGACTACAAGCCGCTCAAGAAAGAGCTGGACGCCCAGTTGGCCGGCACTCGCTCGGACGCTGAGTTTTACGACTACTTGTTTAGTTTGGCGCGCGACAAGAAGTCGCTATCGGTGCCGTTGCGGCGCATTTTTAACGTCGCGCTGTCGGATAAGCGCTTGCAGAGGGCGTTTGGCGCCGTGGTGCAGGCCAACGACGAGGTGGCCGGGCTGGAAAAGCTGCAACGCAACACCAGTGCCACCCGCGCCGCTCAGTTGCTCGGTGAGGACATGGGGCGGGTGCGCGCGGTGATGATCGCCGAAGCCGGCGGTTTGGCTCGCCAGCGCCTGACGCGGGTGCGCGAGGATCTGACCGAAATCATTCGCCAAGGCTTGCGCATCAAGTACGAATCGCTCAAGGCCCGCCGCGGGTCGATTTCGGCCAAAGTGCGCGAATCGATGGCGGAGACGGCCAAAGCCGTCAGTGAGCCGCGCACCGCCGACGCCGAGCACATTGTGTGGCAGTTTGACGGCAGCTACTGGCGCGATGAGCTGGGCGGCTACACCTACGACACCGCCAGCAAGTGCATCGCCCGCGAATTGCCCGGTGGCCAAGGCGCAGGTGCCGCACCCAAGCTGGGCGGCAAGGCGGGCGACAAGATGGACAAAGCGGGGGCTGGCGGTGCGGATAAGGGCGCGGACAAGGGCGGGGGTGGCAAATGAAGTGGCAACCAAAAATGCCGATTTTCATTGCGCAATCGCCGCAATTGGAGGGTAAACCGTGGATGCTAAGGCCGCTACTGGCGCTAGTGCTGAGTGCAGCGCTGGCCGTGAGCACGGCGCCGGCGGCTGCCGCTGACCCCAAGACCAAAGACGGCCCCAAAAAGGGCGAAGTGTCGGTGCTCAAGCGGGCGCCCGATCCCAAGGACGCGGCCAAAGACGCCAAAGACACCAAAGCGGCGCCCAAAGATGGCAGGCCGACCAAAGGCGGCGCCAAGGCCGGTCCGGCCAAAGCGGGACCAGGCGGGCCGGAGCAACGCCGCGACCGCGAGCGCTCCAGCGTCGAAGACATCGACGACGAACTGTCAATTTTGCGTGAGCTGCTTGAAATTGAACGTGGATCGGAAACAGAAGCCGACACGCTTTTAGAAATCAGCTACGTATTGTGGGATCGCGCATTGGCCTACGACCTGGAGGCATACGACGTCAAGATCGAGACCTGCATCAACGCGGCCGAGGACGACGGCGACAAGCGTCGCTGCAAGATTGCACAGCAAAATCTGCTGGAACAGGGCCGCGCCGCCAAGCTCGATGTGGTCAACCACCTCAAGCGCATTGAGCGGATGTTTCCGCGTTTTGCCAAGCTGGACGAGGTGTTGTATTCACTGGGCTACCACCTCAACGAGCTCGATCGCGCCGGTGAGGCCGTCGATTCGTTCATGCGGCTGGTGCGCAAAACGCCCAAGTCCAATTACGTGCCCGACTCGTTCTTGGGCATCGGCAACTACTATTTCGCCAAAAACAACGGCGGCGAGGCGCTCAAGTGGTACACGCGGGTGCTGGAACACCCCGATTCAGCGGTGTTTGGCTGGAGCCTGTATTACATCGCCTGGGTTTACTACAACACCCAAAACTGGGACAGCGCGGTCAAGGCGTTCATCCGCGTGCTCGACTACAGCAAGACCGATATTGCCGAAAAACGCGGCCGCGTCACCTTTTTGGAGGATGCCGGCAAGTACCTAGTGCGCTCGTGGGCCGAAGTGGGCAAGCCCAAGGATGCGCTGGCCTTTTTCAAGCGAGTGGCGCCGACCAGCGAAGTGATGCTGCTCGACATGCTGGCGCTGTACTACACCGAGGTCTCGAGTTACTCCAAGTCCAATGAAGTCATTGACCAATTGGTGGACTTTGCCAAAGAAGACGAACGGATGGTGAACTACGTGGCGCTGCGATTGGAAAACAGCTATAAAATGCACGAATTAGGTGAAACGGTGAAGTCGGTTGGCATGCTCGGCAATGCGCTGGAGCACGGGTTTAAGGCCGCCGATCGCCAAAAGGACGAGCTCGAAGGCCTGCTCGCCGAAGTGGCCAGCTATTACCACCACGAATACGAGGGCACTCTAGCGGCCGCCACCTTGGAGGCCACCGAGAAGATTTACCGCATCTATGGCGAGCATTTCAGCACGGGCAAAAATGCGTATGTGATGGGCTACAACCACGCGTTGGCGCTATTTCAGCTCGAACGCTGGGCCGAAGCGGCGGTCATCTACGAAAAGGTCATCGACGTCGACGCCAACGGCAAGTTTGCCGAGCCCAGCGCCCATCGCGCGTTGGTGTGCTACATCAAGCAGCAAAACTTGAACGCGGAGACTGGGACCAAGGCCGAGGACACTCCGGATTTGCGACCGGTGGCCCTGAGCAAGGACGAAGAGCGGGTGGCGCGGGCCTGCGAGCGCTACATCGACACCGCCGACAAGAATAAGGTCATCGACGAGGACGTGCCGATTGCCATGTTCATTGCCGGCCGGATGTATTACCAAAAGAACCAGTTTGACAAAGCGACGGCGCTATTGGGCAAGTATGTCGGGAGGTTTCCCGAGCACGCCTACTCTTATAACGCTGCGCAATTGTTGATTTCTGCCTTGTGGTTGGGCCAGGACGGCAAAGGTCTGCGCCAGTGGGTGGACACCATGATCAAGGATCCGCGCTTTAACAAGGAGACCTTGGGCAAGACCATTACTGAGTTCAAGTCGAATGAAGAATACAACAAGTGCATCGAGCTCAAGGACGAGCCGACGCGGGCCGCCGAGTGCCTGTCGAACTATTCAGCCGGCTTTAAGGACAAGAACCCCGAAAAAGCGGCTCAGGCGTTGTCGGGTGCCGCCCGGTTTTACCGCACTGCCAAGAAGCGCGACAAGATTATCGAAACCTACAAGACCTTGGCGACCACCTTTGCGACCGACAAGCGGGCCCCACAGTCACTGTTTGAAATTGGCGAAATTTATCGTGAATCTGCCGATTTTCGCCAAGCAGCCGACGCCTACGAGGCGTTTGTCAAAGCCTATCCCAAGCACGAAAGAGTCCCGCAGGCCTTGGCGACGGCGACGCGCTACCGCGAATTGTTAGGCGATTACGACAAAGTGGTCGAGGACGGCGAGTTGTTCTTGCAAACCTTTGCCAAAGACAAGCGCGCTGCCGAAGTGGCCTACAATGTCACCGTTCAGTACATCAACAAGGGCGATTGGAAAGGAGTCATCAAGGCTTCGGATAGTTTCTTAAAGCGCAGTGAGGCGATCCCTCTTGAATTGCAGTTGGCGGCGATGGTCAATACCGGCACCGCGCAATTTAAGCTCAATATGGGTGATAAGGGCTTGGTGTTGTTTACAAAAGTAGTCGATAGCGGCAAGCAGATGGTCACGGCGGGTACCTTTGCCACTTTGCCGCAGATTGGCCGCGACGCGCTGGTGCAAGCCCTGTTTATGCGCGGTGAGCTTGAATTTGAGAAAGTCCGGGCCCTCAAGGGCGCGCCCAAGAATCTGGAGGCCGCCACCAAGCTGCTCAACGAAAAAGTGCTCAAAGTCACGGCGGCCGATGCGGTGTATGCCGAAGCCGAGGCGGCCAAGAATCCCAAGTGGACGGCGGCTTCGTCGAGTCGGCGCGGCCGGATTTGGCAAGACGTGGCCACCAGTCTGAAAAACTTGCCGGCGCCGCCGTTGTTTGCCAAATCGGATGAACTCAAGACCGAATGGCTCAACAAGATGGCCGACAAAGCGGCTCCGTTGTTTGCCAAGGCCAAAGCCCGCTACCGCGACGCTCTCAAGAAAGCTGCTGAAATCTTTGCCTTTGATACCTATTGGGCCGAAGCGCGCGACAACTTGAAGAGTCTGGACCCGGCCTTTGCTGAGCTGACGGACGTCAAAGAATTCATGGTCGAAGCGGTGCCGTACAAGCCAGCTGAATCCGGAAAACCACTTGATATAATTCATGATTCTCGTTATCGCCTGTTTGAACTGTCGTCAGGCGCGGCGGTCGATGAGTCCGCCGCCGCCAAGCCAACCACCGGTGATGTGACCCAGGCGGCCAATCCCGAGCTGGCCAAAGCCTATGTCAAGCTGGCGACGGCCCACTTGCAGGCTGGCCAGCCGCGCGAGGCGATTTTTGCGGCGTCGTATGGCATTCGCAGTGCGCCTGAGCTCAAGAAGTCGCTGGACCTGTGGAATGTGCTCGCCAGTTCCTATCAGGCTTTGGGCCAAACGCGCGAGTCGCTGGTCGCTCTGGAAGGCGCCGCTGCCGCCGATGGCAATGCAGTGCAGCCGCTGCTCAATGCCGCGGCGGTGACGGTGCGCTTTTTGGACTTTGAAAACACCGTGCGCTTGCTCGATGAGGTGCTCAAACGCGAGCCGTCGAATTATTGGGCGCGGGTGACCAAACCAGTGGCGGTGCGCCGGGTCGGTGAGGATGGCGCCAAAGCCCAAGAGGCGTTGGATCTGATCAACGACTGGGCCAAAGACGAGACTCGGCCAGAACTGCATTACAATCGGGTGATTATCGCCACGGCGGTGCTCAAGGGCGACAAGGCCAAGTTGCAGCAGGCGTCGGCAATCTGCAAGGAGTCCTTGGAGGCGATGGGCACCAAGCACGCGCTGGCCAAAGAAGTCAGCAAGCGCTGCAAGGGCATTGACGACACCATTTCGTTTATGCCATGAGCTACTTGGCTCGCTTGCACTGCCATTTGGCTCGCTTGCACTGCCATTTGGCTCGCTTGCACTGCCATTTGGCTCGCTTGCACTGCCACTTGGCTCGCTTGCACTGCCACTTGGCTCGCTTGCACTGCCACTTGGCTCGTTTACCGTGACGCTTGGCTCGTCTTGGTTGGTGGTGTTTGGTCCTGCTCGTGCTGCTTGGGCTTGGCGCCTGCGACAAGGACTGTCCGCTGGGGACTACGCTGGACAAAGGCCGAGACGCCAAGGTAGGCCGCTACGTGCACACCTGCGCCCGCAACGGCTCCATCGGTCGCCACGGCTTGTACCGCGAATTCTACGACACCGGCGGCAAGCATCTGGCGCGGCAGGGCGACTACAAAGAAGACCTCCCTTTTGGCCTTTTCGTGATCTACGACGCCAAAGGCCAGGTCGACGCCGTCGAGTGTTTTGGGGCCGATGGCAAGCTCAAGTGCAAGGACACCAAGGCCAAAGAGGCGACGGCGGGCGGCCGCGCTTGCTTGTAGGTGCCCAGTGCCGATCAAAACGGGATTTACTCGCCGACTTTTGGCTGCAGTCCAAGGTCGCGATCTGCCTGACCGCTAGCCTTGTGTAGACATCGGTCCAGTCGGCTAGGAGCCTGTCGGAAATCAAGCGCATGTGCCTGCCCGTCGGGTATCTGTGCCTGCCTGTCGGGTATCTGTGCCTGCCTGTCGGGTATCTGTGCCTGCC